>NZ_JBVJHZ010000002.1:106373-220967 GCF_055586545.1 Glycomyces sp. NPDC050141
GTTTTTGTTCCACCTGCGGGCCACACCCCCCCCCCCCTGCCGGAGGGGGGGCCGACGGCGCCCCCCCCCCCCCCCCCCCCCCCCCCCCGCCACAACAACTACAACCGCCCGATCCCGGGAGTCAGCTATGCCAGCAGCGGCGGCAAGTCCCGGGAGCCCGACATGTCAGCGGGGGTGACAGGTCGGCGTCAGGGCGGTGCAAGTCCGGCGGCCCATAGTTGCTTCATCAACGAGGAACACCTCACCGAAACGAAGATGGAGCAAGAAGATGAGCATCAACCTTTCCGCCCAGGACCAGACCGTCATCCGCACCGCCGCTTACGGCGCCGTCACCCTCATGTCCTTCGCGGGCATCGCCGGTTCGGCCCACAAGGTCAGCACCGACGGATCGCTGGCGCTCGCCGCTGCGACCGGCGCTGTCGGCCACGCCCTCGCCGGAGCCAAGGCGAAGGACCTGAAGTTCCCGGGCAAGTCCGCCGCCGCGATCGCCGACCAGGTGCTTCCGGCCATCAGCGAGTCCGTGAAGCTGCTGGAGGCGCAGGACCCGGCCGAGGCCGAGAACTTCCGCAGCACCATCACCGTCGTCGTCGAAGCCGCGACCCGCGCCCACAAGGGCGCGCCGAGCCCGGTCATGGCCGAGATGACCCGCAAGATCAACGAGGCCCTCAACGCCTAAGCGCCGCAAGCGCACTCACGCCGCCGTGCCACCAGGCACGGCGGCGTAACCCGTTTTCGCCGTCGACGCCCCGGGCGCCGGCATCGCGGGTGCCGTGATCGTCCGCGCGGGCATCGCCTTCGGGCTGCGCGCGCCGGGCGCTCAGCGCGAGCGCGCCTCGATCCAGGCCAGGGCCGCCTCGGCAGTGCTCGGCTCCGAGTCGTAGTCGATGTGGCCGCGCTGGTAGTCCAGGAAGTACAGGGTCGGGACCCAGCCCGGCTTCGAAAAGTCGTACTCCTCGTGGTGCGCGACCTCGCCGGTCCGGTAGGTGCGCAGCACCCCTGCGGGGCTGCGGCGCGGATGCGTCAGGAAGAAGTACTTGAGGTCGTCCATCGGGTGACTCTGCTGACCAGCGCACCGGCAGCTTTAGAGCTCTTCAACGCCGCAGTTGTCGATCTGGCCCTGCCTCAGCACCTCAAGTGCCGATTCCGAGGTGACCAGACTCCCGTTCGGACTCGTTCCGAAATCGTCGAGCTGTTGCTTTCCGGTAATCCGAAGCCACTTGAACTCCGGAAGCACTGCCTCGTCGTATCCGAAATCGAGGTACTCCTCGGACACCGTGATTTCCACTTCGGCTATTTCAAATCCCGTCAGACCGGCTGCTTCGAGGCGGGACGCCAACTGCGAGGTGACAATGAAGCAGGAGATCGCTTCGAGAAGTTCGTCTCCCAGCCAGTCGTCGAATTCGTATCCGAGTCGGGTCACCAGCGGAGGGTGGACGGATCGGTCCATGACTGTCGCATCGCCAAGCTGTCCGGCGACTTCGGGTCGCAGCAGGTAGTACTTCATGTTTTCTTTCTTCCGTTACGGGACTGGCGGATTGAACATCTTACCATATCTCAGGTCCAGCTTCGTGGCGTGAGCGAGCACTTCTGCTTTGGTGGCGTTCGGATTGTTCTTGTAGAACTCGTTCCAGTCCAGCCTGATGGCGCTCAAGTGAACCTTGTTGTTCACCATGCCCTTTGGAATGCCGCGGAGATTTTCCAGAGAATGGAGCTCATCGTCGGTGAACATATTCGGATAGAACTTGTGGATGTTCTTCTTCTCCACTGCATGGTGCACGACATAGTCGCTCGGACTCAGCGTCGGGTTGGCGGTGAAGAATGTGTTCCTGTAGTCATGATCGGTCGTCGACCCCACGGTCGCCTGGTAGGTGGCCGCGGGGCTCGCCGGCTGCGGCGCTTGCGGAGAAGGAGTCCGCCTGGGGTTGAGGTTTCCTAGGGAGTTCGCTTGCTGGTTGCTTCCTGTCATGGGAGGTGGGGGCCTTCCTCAGGAGGGGCTGAGTTCGAGGGCGGTGCGGACGATGCCGTAGGCGGCGGTGTCCTGGGCGATGAAGGCGGTGTACATGCTGATGAGTGCGGCGTTGAAGGCGACGGCTCCCGCTTGGTAGGCGGCGAGCACCGCCGGGGCGCCCGGTCCGGCCGAGGAGACTTGGGACCACTGGCTCGGTCCCATGATCACGAGGGGGGAGGGAAGGACCTTGTAGCCGATGCCTTCGGCTGCTTGTTTGGTGGCCTTCATGGCGGTGGCGGTGGCCATCATGGTCGCGCCCATAGTTTCCAGGGTTCCCGCGGCCGTGACCAGGGCGGCGTCGCTGCGTCCGATGTAGACCTCGACTTTGGTGGCCCATTTGACCAGGCCCTGGTAGTCCTCGCCCTGCCAGGAGGCGCCGAGACCGGCGACAGTCTGGCCGTACTGTGCGCCGACGCTCGTGAGCTTGCCAGCCGCTTGGAGCAGGCTGGCCCCCAAGGACATCAGCTGCGCCGGGTTGGAGTCGATCGCCTGCTGGAACGTCGGCATCCGGTCACGCCCCGCCGTTGATCGTCGGGACCTTGAAGCCGCTGAGGTCGGACTGCATCGGCTTGAAGGCGTCCGCGACGCCCTTGTCGGCCTCGTCCCAGTCCTCGGCGATGTCGTCGAGGACTTCCTGCGTGTCATCGAGATGCGCCGACAGCTTCTCCATGTCGGCCTTGAAGTCGTCGGCCAGGTCCTTCGCCGCATCGGCGCACATCAGCCCGCGGTTGGCACTCTCGGCGCGCTGCGCGGTCTGGACCACCTGCTGCGGCAGTGCCTTTGTCTCGGAAGCGAACTGCTTCATCTTCTGAGCCGCGCTGCGCAGCTGCATGGCCTCGACGAACACTCCGAGCATCGGCACCACCCCAGGGGCATAAGTGAACTCGACTCAGGGTACCAACATCCTGCCCACCTCGCAGTCGACGAATATCCGCCGCGGCACGTGCGGGATTCGCGGTTCCGGTTGCACCGCAGCCTAGTTGAGGGCCGCCCCGGCCCGGATCACGGTTGCGACGGCCGCAGATTGGAGGAGGGCTTCGTCGGCGGTGGCGGCGTCGAGGACGACGAGGTCGGCTCTCGCACCGGGCTTCGGGCCGTGTTCGGGGAGGCCGAGGATCTTCGCGGGGTTCGCGGTGATCGCGTCGAGGAGCATCGCGCGGTCGGTCGCGGAGACCGCTCGGAAGAGGAGGCCCGCGAGCCACGCGGCTTGGAGCTGGCTGCCGTTGCCGTAGGGCGCGAACGGGTTGCAGAGGTTGTTGTTGGTGATCGCGACCGTCACGCCCGCGCGGGCGGCGCGCAGGAGCGGGGCGACCGGGCGGGTCGCGTGCCAGTTCGTGGCCTCGCGCGGGTGGCCGGTGAGGTACACGTCGGTGGCGGGCATGACGGCGAGGGCGATCCCGGCGTCGGCGAGGGCGTCGAATGCGCGGTCGGCGCGGTCGGCGTCCATGGCCGCGAGGGTGGTGACGTGGCCGATCGCGACGCGGCCGCCCATGCCGGTGGCGCGGGTGCGTTCGACCACGAGGTCGATGAGGGACGCGTCGGGGTCGTCGCTGAAGTCGAGGTGCAGGTCGACGGGTGCGCCGTGGGCCTGGGCGAGGTCGAAGACGAAGTCGAGGTGCGCGGCCGGGTCGGCGTCGACGTAGGGGCAGCCGCCGACGACGTCCGCACCGGAGGCCATGGCGCCCTTGAGGAGTTCGCGCATGCCGTCGAGTTCGAGGCCGCGCTGCGGGAAGGCGACGGTCTGGAGGCGGATGCGGTCGGCGTTGCGGGCGGCGAGGCCGGCGTGGAGGTCCATGAGGTCGAGGCCGACGGCCGGGTCGAGTTCGACCATGGCGCGGGCCGCGAGAGTGCCGTTGCGTACCAGGGTGTCGACGGCGCGCTGGGCGCCGGACGCGACGGTCTCGGGGCCGAGGCGGGGGCGGAGCCGGGCGACCGCTGCGATCGCGTCGCCCAGGTCGGCGGTGAGCTCGGCGCCTTCGGCGGCGAGTTCACGTTCGATCGGGTCGAAGAGGAAGGCCTTGTCGAGGTGGACGTGCGCGTCGACGAAGGCCGGGAGGACCGCCCGGCCCGCGGCGTCGAAGATCCCCGGGCCGACCGCGGTGCCCGGCGCGGCGGCCCGGTCGACGTGTCCCCCTTCGAGGATCAGGTCGGCCGGGCCGCCCGGGAGGCTCGCCCCGGTGATGGCGCTGAGGTGCGTCACTGGAGTCCGATCGAGTCGTCGATGAACTCGTTCGTCATGATGTCGGCGGGCGCGATGCCCTCGGTGATCGCCTCGCCCTGGGCCTCGAAGATCGGCACGACCGAGTCGATGACCCGCTGGACGCGCTCCTCGTCGAAGTTCCCGAGCGTCGCGTCGGGGCCGTTGCCGACGATGCCCTCGGCGAGCTGCACCTCGACCGAGTTCGCGTTGCCCTCCAAGGTGATCGGCGGGCCGTCCGGGATCGTCTCGGCGATCTCCAGGATCGCCTCGTTGACCGGCCCAGGGTCGGCGATGTAGTCGACCTGGGCCTGCTGGAGCATCGGCACCAGCGCCTCCAGGCACGGGCTCAGCTCCTCGAGCTCGCCCGAGCGCACCGACCACGCGTGCGGGTAGATCTCGTACCCCGACTCGTGCACGAGCAGGTAGTCGGCGGGTTTCATCCAGCCTTCGACGTCGTGCTCCCAGCGGTACGGCTCGTTCGAGACGTACCCCTGCTGCATGGACTCGCCGCCGTCGGCGACGAAGCGGGCCGGGGTGCCGTCGAAGGACGCGTCCGCCTGCGACTCGTCGACGTAGCCGTTCGCGATGAGGTAGTCCATGAAGACCTTGCCCTCGGAGTAGACGACGGGCGCGCCGGTGCCCTTGACCTCGTCCCACGAGTCGATGTCGTAGGTCGCCGGGTCGAACATGATGATCTGCGGGTTGATGTCGAGCGACGCGAACACGCCCGTCACCGGGAACTCGGCGTTGGCGCGCACCGCGTCGTCGGTGGGCACGAAGCCGAGCGTGATCGACGTGTCCTGGTACATCTGCGCCGGGATCGGCTGGCCGCCGAGGAACGGGCCGCCAAGGCGCACTTCGATATTGACGCCGGTGTCGCCGAGCGGGCCGACGTAGGCGCCCTTGGCCGCGTCGACCGTGCCGTCGGGACCGACGAGCTGGAACGCGGCCGCGCGCTCGGGCGTGGCGAACCAGTCCGTCTGGATGACCACAGTAGACGGGCAGATGCCGGCGAGGGGGCCTTCGCCGGTGGGCTCGGGAGTCGCGGAGGTCGGCGCGGTGCAGGCGGCGAGGAGGCTCGCTCCGGCGGCGGCCGCGACCGCGGCGGTGAGACGGCGGGACATAGGGGTCTCCTAAGAGGTCGATGGAGTCGGGGCTCGCAGCGGTGGGAGCAGGTCTTAACGCTTGCCGTGCAGGCGGTCGACGCGGGCGGCGAGGAAGTCGAAGCACCAGAACAGGCACAGGCCGACCAGCGACGACAGCAGCAGGGCGGTGAGGAGCTCCTCGGTGGCGAGGCGCTGGCGGTAGACGTCGATCATGCGGCCGATGCCCGGCTCGCCTTGGCGGAAGAAGAAGTCCGCGACGATCGAGCCGATGATGGCCTGGCCGCCGGAGATCTTGAACCCGGAGATCATCGCCGGGAGCGCGGCGGGCAGCTGGAGCTTCCAGAGGCGCTGGAAGCGGCCCGCGCCGTGCAGGGTGAACAGGTCGTGCTGGGCCGGGGCCACGGACTTGAGCCCGAACAGGGTGTTCGTGATGACCGGGAAGAGCGCCACCATCACGCAGACGATCACGCGGGAGCCGAACTCGTACCCGAACCAGAACCCGAACAGCGGCACCACCGCGAGGATCGGGATCGTCTGCAGCACAACGGCGTACGGGTAGAGCGAGTACTCGGCCCAGCGGGTCTGGCTCATCACGACCGCGAAGAGCACGCCGAGGACGATCGCGAGCGCCAGCCCCACGAGCGCGACCTGCACGGTCGACCACAGGGCCGTCAGGATCTCGTTGCGCGCCACCGGGTCGAGCAGGCCCTGGGCGAGGACCTCTTCGGGGGAGGGCAGCAGGAACCGGGACTCGGCGGGAATGAGCAGGTGGCTGGCGCCGGCCCACGCGGCGAGGACGACGACGAAGACCGCGGCGGGCGCGAAGACGCGGACGGGTTTGACCTTGAACGGCCAGAGCGGGCGTTTCGTCTGGGGCGCTTGCGGTCCGGCGGTGGCTGCGGGCGGGGCCTCGAGGGTGGCGGTCATACGCGGGCCTCCTGTTTCGCGCCGCGCAGCGCGGCGGAGACCTCGGCGGCCACGGCCGCGAATTCGGCGGTGTAGCGCAGTTCCGGGTCGCGCGGGTAGGCGAACGGGACGGGGATGTCGGCGGCGACCCTGCCGGGCTGGCCGTTGAGGACGACGACGCGGGTGGACATGAAGACCGACTCGGGGACGGAGTGGGTGACGAAGACGCCGGCGAAGCCGTCGCGGACGAAGAGGCTGCCGACTTCTTCGTTGAGGCGCTGGCGGGTGATCTCGTCGAGGGCGCCGAAGGGTTCGTCGAAGAGGAAGATCTCGGGGTTCATGGTGAGGGCGCGGGCGATGGAGGCGCGCATGCGCATGCCTCCGGAGAGCTGCGCGGGGCGATGCTGCTCGAAGCCTGCGAGGCCGACCCGTTCGATGGCGTCCTGGGCTGCTTGGCGCCGTTGGGTTCTGGGGGTTCCGGCGAGTTCGGCGGGGAGTTCGACGTTGCGGGCGACGGTGCGCCAGGGCAGGAGGGTGGCTTCCTGGAAGACGTAGCCGAGGTGGTCGGTGGCGACTTCGACGGTGCCGCTTGTGGCTGTTTCGAATCCGGCGGCCAGGCGGAGCATCGTGGACTTGCCGCAGCCGGAGGGGCCGACGAGGGAGACGAACTCGCCGGGGCGGATCTGGAGGTCCACTTCTTCGAGGGCGCGGGTGCCGTTCGCGAAGGTGAGTGAGACGCCGTGGAAGGCGAGGGCCGGGTCGATGCTCATCGCGACCACCGCTGGCAGTCGTATACATGACCCGGCCCGAGCCTGGAACTGTGGTTGAGCCGTGGGTTCATGGCTCAGTTTTATAGGTATACCATTGCGATCCGCGAACCGGATCGTTACGAGAACATTTCGTATACAATCATCCGATGATGGTGCCGTTGTGCGCGACGACCTTGCCGCCCTTGACGACGAGCTTGCGGGACGGGACGCTGACCACGGCTTCCGCCGGTGCGGCGGCGTCCAAGGCCACGAGATCGGCATTGCATCCAATCGCGAGACCGTAATCTGCGAGGCCGAGAACGCTTGCACCGCCGTGGGTTCCGGCCGCGAGCGCGAGTTCGATCTCCTCGTCGGCGACGAGCCGGTCGCGGAAGGCGACCTGGTTGATCTTGCGGAGCATGTCGCCGTCGCCGTAGGGGGTCCACAGGTCGCGGATGCCGTCGTTGCCGATGGCCAGTCGCGCGCCGACCTCGTCCATGAGCCGCACCGGGACCACGGGCGCGCCGCCGACGGCGCAGGTGATCATGGCGACCCCGGCGTCGCGGAGCCCTTCGGCTATGCGGCGCTGGTGGTCGGGTTCGAGGCCGCCCATGGCGTAGGCGTGACTGATGGTGACGCGCCCGGCGAGGCCGGTTGCCTTGGTGCGCTGGATGATCAGCTCGTACTCCCAGGCGCCGAGGAGGCCCTGGTCGTGGAGGTGGATGTCGATCTTCGCGCCGTGGCGTTCGGCGAGGGCGAAGACGAGGTCGAGCTGGCCCGCGGGATCGCGGTCGAACCCGGCGGGGTCGAGGCCGCCGATGACCTCGACGCCGTTCTCGAGGGCCGCTTCGAGGAGGTCGGCGACCCCGGGGCGGGTGAGGAGGCCGCCTTGGGGGAAGGCGACGAGTTCGACGTCCACGCTGCCTGCGAGGCGGGCGGCGGCCTCGCGGACGGCTTCGACGCCGCCCAGGCCGACTTCGGGGTCGATGTCGATGTGGCTGCGGACGTGGGTCGTGCCGTGGGAGACCATGGCGGACAGGAGGTTCGCGGCGTAGTCGGGGTTGGGGAGGCCGAGTTCTTCGCGGCGGCCCTCGCCGTTGCGGATGCGGCCTTCGAGGGTGCGGCCGCCGGTGTTGGGGGTCCAGGGGCCGCCGAACATGGTCTTGTCGAGGTGGCAGTGGGCGTCGACGAAGCCGGGGAGGACGATCGCGCCGTCGAGGTCGATGGTGCGGGCGGCTTCGCCGGTGGGAGTGGCGATGCGGCCGTTCGTGATCGCGATGTCGGTGGTGACGAGGGGCGCGCCGGGGGTCCAGGGGCGGGCGTTGCGCAGGAGCAGGTCGGTCATGGGTGGTTCCTTTCTGGAGGGTCAGGTCAGGAGCATCGCGCCGCCGGCGGCGGTGCCGAAGGCGATGACGAGGACGCGGAAGGCGAGGGGTTTGAGGCGGTCGGCGAGCTTGGCTCCGGCGGCGCCGCCGAGGAGGCAGGCGGGCGCGAGGACGAGGACGTGGAGCCAGTCGACGGGGCCGAAGAGGGCGACGGCCACGGTCGCCGTGGTGGAGACGGTGAGGGTGAGCAGGCTTTTGAGGCCGTTGAGGCGGTTGATCGCGGCGTTGACGCCGAGGGCGAGGGCGGTGAGGAGCACGATGCCCATGCCGCCGTTGAAGTAGGCGCCGTAGACGCCGCCGGTGAAGACGCCGAGGTAGAGGAGGGTCGTGGAGTCTTTCTGGCGGGCGGCGAGGCGCTTGGTGATGACGGGCTGGAGGGCGAAGAGCGCGGTCGCGGCGAGGACGAGGTACGGGACGAGCGCGGTGAAGACCTCGGGCGGGGCGGCGAGGAGGGCGGCGGCGCCGCAGGCGGCGCCGAGCGCGCCGGTGAGGACGAGGCGCGGCACGAGGGGCCGGAAGTCGGCAAGGCGCGAGCGCAGCGCGGCGGCACCGCCGAGGTAGCCGGGCCAGACGGCGACGGCGTTGGTGACCGTGGCGGAGACGGGCGGCAGGCCCATGGCGAGGAGCGCGGGGAACGAGAGGAGGCTCCCGCCTCCGGCGATGGCGTTGCAGGCGCCCGCGCCGAATCCGGCGGCGAGCAGCAGGGCGAGGTGCGCGGGGTCCATGGGGTCCTTCCGGGAAGCGGCGGACCCAATCGTATACAACGATTCGCGACGGAGTTTCGAGGGCGCTGTTGGCCGGTTCGGGGGCGGCCGTCCACAGCCCCCACCCACCACTGGAGGGGGAAGTACTGTAGCGCCGATCCTCCCGCCCGGGTACGACAAAAACCGGGCACTGCGACGGTTATGTCACCCGAAAGAGTGGCGGCGGCGCGGCTTCGGGCGCGGTCAGGCGGCGGTCGGGGCCGGGTCCTCCGGGACCTGGCCCGACCTGCGCTCGCGCCTGCGGTAGGCGTGCGTCGCCCGGGCGACGTGCTCGGCGAGAAGAACCGAGGCGCGGTCGGCGTCGGCGTCCGCGATGGCCTGCACGATCGCTTCGTGCTCGGTCCAGGAGTCCTCCGCGCGGCGCGGCAGCTCGACCGCGTACACCCAGGCGATCTTCTGGCTGACCTGCCGGATCATCTGCCCCAGCACCTCCGACCCGGAGGCCTCGGCGATCACTTCGTGGAACCGCGAGTTCAGGCGCGGCAGCTCGGCGAGCCGCCCGTCCTGCACCGCGTCCCAGCCCAGGTTCAGCAGCTCCTTCAACCGGCCCAGCTGCTCGGGCGTGCGCTTCACGGCGGCCCGCGCCGCGCACATCGGCTCGATAGCCGCGCGGAGCTCCAGCAGGTCCTCGGCCTCGGCCTCGCTCAGCTCGCGCACGAACACGCCCACATACGGTTTGGCCTCGACGAACCCTTCCGCCTCGAGCACCCGCAGCGCCTCGCGCACCGGCACCCGAGACACTCCGTACCGCGCCGCCAGCGCCTCCTCGGTCAGGCGCTCGCCGGGCGCGTACACGCCCCGGATGATGTCCTCGCGCACCGCCCGCACCGCCTCCTGCGGGGGGCGCCGCGGCCCCTTCTCAGATGCCCGGTCGCCTGCCATGAAAAGCCTCCACTACGATCAGGCCACCATTGTCGTATACAGTCCCTCGCTCCCGGAACGCGGTGCCTCCTCATGACGCTCCTTCAGCCGCTCGGCGCGAACGACCGCGCCGGCAACTACCTTCCTTCCCGGCCCGACACCGTCAGTTGGGGCCTCCTGCCGAACGCGGCGAGCGCGCCGGTGCTGCGCGTCGCCTCGGGCGATGCCGTCGTCGTCGACACGGTCAGCCACGAGGGCCTGCTCGAGGACCAGGGCGGGGACCCTGCGGCGTTCTTCGCCGCGCACGGGATCGACGCGGTCCTGGGGGACGCCGTCGAGATCGCGCGCGACTGCGAGCGGAAGCCGGACGCGGGCCCGCACGTGGTCACCGGCCCGATCGGGGTTGCGGGCGCTGAGCCTGGCGATGTGCTCGAAGTCGAGGTGCTGCGGTTGGAGCGCCGTGCGCCGTACGGGGTGGTGAGCAACCGGCACGGGCGCGGGGCGCTCGCCGGGGAGTACCCGCTCGGGGAGGGGAACGTCAGCGTCGTCGCGACTGTGGACGAACGGGAGCGGGGCGTGATCCCGGTCGGGGACGGCCGGTCGCTGCGGTTCGGGCTCGCGCCGTTCCTCGGCATCATGGGTACTGCGCCGGCGACTGAGGCGCCGGTCCACTCGGTGCCGCCGGGTGCGCACGGCGGGAACCTCGACATCCGGTTGCTGGGCGCGGGCGCGAAGCTGTTCCTGCCGGTCGCGGTGGCGGGTGCGTTGTTCTACACGGGCGATCCGCATTTCTCGCAGGGGGACGGCGAGGTCGCGCTGACCGCGTTCGAGGCGCCGCTGCGGGCGACGCTGCGGCTCACGGTGCATGCGGACCCGGCGACGCGGCGGCTTGCGGCGGCCCTCGGCGGGCCGTTCGCGGAGACCGCGGAACACTGGATCACGACCGGGCTCGACGAGGATTTGGACGAGGCCGCCCGCAAGGCGACGCGGAGCGCGCTCGCGTTCCTGCGCGAGCGGCACGGCCTGCCCGGGCCCGTGGCGCTCGCCTATCTGAGCGCGGCGGTCGACCTGCGGATCTCGCAGGTCGTCGACCTCGTCAAGGGCGTTCACTGCACATTGCCGAAGGAGCTGGGCCTTGACTGATCCGTTCACGACGACGATTGAGGACGCCGGACGTGAAGGGCCCCTTGCGGGTCTGCGTCTGGCGGTGAAGGACCTGTTCGACCTGGCGGGCGTGCCGACGGGTGCGGGGAACCCGCGGTGGCGGGAGACGCATGGGGTGCCGGGCGAGGACGCGGTCGCGGTGGCGCGGTTGCGTGCGGCTGGGGCGCGGGTCGTGGGGAAGACGATCACGGATGAGTTGGCGTGGAGCCTCAACGGGACCAACGCGCACTACGGGACCCCGGAGAACCCGGCCGCGCCGGGACGGGTGCCGGGCGGGTCGTCGTCGGGGTCGGCTTCGGCGGTCGCGTTGGGGCGCGCGGACATCGGGCTCGGGACGGACACGGGCGGTTCGATCCGGGTCCCGGCGTCCTACTGCGGGCTGTTCGGGCTGCGGCCGACGCACGGCCGGGTGAGCCTGGAGGGCGTGGTGCCGCTGGCGCCGTCGTTCGACACGGCCGGGGTGCTCACGCGGGACGCGGCGACGCTGCGGCTGGCGATGGGTGTGCTCTTGGAGGGTGCGGCGGAGGCGGGGCCGATCACGCGTCTGCTGGCGCCGCAGGACATCTGGGATGAGATCCCGGAGGCGACGCGGGCGGTCGTGATGGCGAAGGCGGAGTCGTTGGGGCTGCCGATCGACCGCGAGCCGTTCTTCCCGGAGAGCGGGCCGGAGGGCTGGCAGGGGAGCGGGGACGCGGCGCCGCTCGAGACTGCGCGGGTCGCTTACGCGACGTTGCAGGCTTGGGAGGCGTGGCAGGCGCACGGGGCTTGGATCGAGGCGAACGACCCGGAGTTCGGGCCGGGAGTGGCGATGCGGTTCGCCAACGCGGCGAAGCTGGACAGCGCGGCTATCGCTGCGGCGCAACGGGTTCGGAGCGGGGTGGCGGCGCTCGTGTGGGACCGGCTTCCGGAGGGCACCGCCCTGGCGATCCCGGCCGCGCCGGGACCGGCGTTCAAGATCGGCGACCAGCCGAACCGCGAGGCGATCGTGCGGCTGACGTGTATTGCGGGCCTGTCGGGAGCGCCGGGATTGGCCGTTCCGGCGGGGACGGTCGAAGGGCTGCCGGTGGGCCTCCAGCTCGTCGCCGCGCCAGGAGGAGACGAGCGCCTGCTCGAATTGGCCTGAGCGAGAAGGCAGTCAAGTCGCCGGTCGCCGGTCGCCGGTCGCCGGATTGTCGTACCCTCGTGCGATCGTTGATTCGGGGGCGCTTGCGGGCCGACACTCCCGACCTCGGGGGCCGGACCCGAGTCGCCGGTCGGCCCGATGGGGCCGTTCCGCGGGGCCCCCTCGCCCCGCGGTTCCCTCGGTCCTGTCGTGTCACCGTTGTGTCGAGCGCACTGTGGCGCTCGCCATGCATCTTGCGCTGCCCTTGATTCGTTGCGCGCGTTGACATGCCGCCGTTCGTGACCCTGCCCGGTCACTGCGTCATGCTGCGCGCGTGTCGTTCCGGGGGACGGTCGCGTCCTCCCCTGCCAGTCGGGACGCGTTCGTCGCTAGTGGATGGTCAGCAGACGAGGCCCGAACGGAAGGCCTCGGCCACCGCGTGCGCCCGGTCGCGGGCGCCGAGCTTGCGGAACATCCGCCGCGCGTGGGTCTTGACGGTGTCCTCGGAGACGAACAGGTCGCGCCCGATCTCCGCGTTCGACTTGCCCTCGCTCATGCCCCGCAGGACCTGGAGTTCGCGCTCCGTGAGCTTCATGCCCTGCAGCGTGGATCGCTGCCGCGGCACGGTCTCGGTGACGCGCTGGAGCGTCGGCGAGGCGAACATGATCGCCTGCGCCAGCGCGACCAGCAGGTCGTCGGAGTTGTTGGACGGGGTGCGGATGACACCCCGGGCGCCCGCGGCGACCACCATGGCCGCCGTGCGCGGGTCGGTGGCCCCCGAGATGAGGACTCCTGTCCGGGGCGAGCGGGCGCGGACGGTCTTGACGAACTTGACCGGGTCGGGCGCGGCCAGGGCCACGTCGACCAGCACCACGTCCACTTGGCGGCGGCCGAGTTCGAGGAAGAGCTCGGGTGAGCCCTCAACCGACTTGACCGCCTGCGCCAGGCCCATGCGGGTCGCGCAGGCCGAGATCTTCTGTCCGGCTTGAGGAGTCTTAACACAGACCAGTACGGTTCTCACTTTTTTCTACCTTTCGCTGCGGTAGGCCGTGCGTGTCTCTGTTACCAGCACGCAGGCGGTCCGCCGCCATGACGCGAGTTCGCGCGAATTTTTCGAGTGACTTTTCGAGGTTTCCGGGGCGGGGCGTGGACGCCTGGTGTTCGGGCTCGCTTGACGCGAGTTCCTCGTCCCGGATGGGAAACTGGGGGCATGACACAGCGAAGAGGCGGACGACCGTACCGAGTCGAGTCCCGCGATATTGGTGACCATCGTTCACATCCACCTCGCCATGACTTGTCTAACGAACTAACGGCCCTGGAAGGTACGAGTTACGGCCGATATAAATCCTTGCGTGGCAAATGGTGGGCAGGTCCGGCGATTCTGGACATTTCGCGGGTTCAGTCGGACCCGTACGCGCCGCCGAGCCGCGTCGCTCTCGAGTTCGACGCCGAGGCCGCCGACCTGGTCGAAGACTGGTACGCGACGCCGGAGCGGCGGCGGGCGGTGGCGGTGCTGCTGGCGAAGCGGTTCCGGAAGGCGTGCACCACAAGGGACTTGCGGATCGACGGGGGCGGGCAGGAGATCCTGCGGCGGGCGTCGTGCACGGTGGGGTCGGACGGGTCGGTGGTGTTCCGGCTCGGCGCGCAGTTCCCGGGGCACGGGCGGCGCATCGCGGGGCGCCAGGCCGCGCGGCTGCTGTGCGAGGTCCTGCCGGACGCGGGCGACGACGCGCTGTCGGTGGGCGGGGACGAGGTGCTGGTGTGGACGCGCCACGCCGACGATGTCAAGGCGCTCAGGGAGTCCGTGAAGGCGGCGGGGCTCGTCGCGTTCGTGGCGGACGGGTCGATGCTCGCGCGCCGTTCGGGCGTTGACGACCGGCCATTGGAGGCGGGCGTGCCGTTCGCGTCGCCGGAGTCGATGGCGGTGGAGTTCGAGCTGCCGCACGCGGGCGCGGTGCGGGGCATGGGGATCGGGCCGGGCGTCACGTTGATCGTCGGCGGCGGGTTCCACGGGAAGTCGACCCTGTTGCGGGCCTTGGAGGCCGGGGTGTGGGACCACATTCCGGGGGACGGGCGGGACCTGGTGGTCGCGGACCCGTCGGCGGTGAAGATCCGGGCCGAGGACGGGCGCGCGGTGACGGGTGTGGACGTGCACGCGTTCGTCGACCATCTGCCGAGCGGGGACGACACGCGGCATTTCACGACGGAGAACGCGTCGGGCTCGACCTCGCAGGCGGCCGGGATCGTGGAAGCCCTTGAGGCGGGCGCGAAGGCGCTGCTCATCGACGAGGACACGGCGGCGACGAACCTGATGATCCGGGACGCGCGGATGCAGGAGCTCGTGGCGAAGGACCGGGAGCCGCTGACGCCGCTGGTGGACCTGGTGCGGTCGATGGCCGACGAGCACGCGGTGGCGACGATCCTCGTCATGGGCGGCTCGGGCGACTACATGGACGTGGCCGACCGGGTGGTCCTGATGGACGCGTACCGGCCCGAGGACGTGACGGAGCGGGCGAAGGCGTTGGCGGCCAAGCCGACCGGGCGGCAGGTCGAGGCCGAGGGGTTCCGGATGCCGCGGGCGCGGGTGATCGATCCGCGGTCGGTGTCGTCGGAGTCGCGGGGGAAGCAGAAGATCAAGGCCGGCGGCACGGACGGGCTGCGGTTCGGCGAGTCCGATGTGGATGTTCGCTCGGTGGAGCAGATCACGGACCCGGCGATGACCACCGGGATCGGGCTGGCGATCGAGGCGGCCGTGCAGCACGGCTGGATCGACGGCGAGGCCACGGTGGCGGAGGCGCTGGACCGCCTGGACGAGGCGTTGGACGCGGAGGGCGAGTCGGCGCTGCTGCGGATCAGGGACATCGACCTGGCGGTGCCGAGGCGGTACGAGGTGGCGGCGACGCTCAACCGGATGCGGGAGCTGCGGGTGCGCCAGAGCGGCGAATGAGGTTGGGGCCCTTGCGGAACCGTCCCGCGAGGGGAAATGCCGGGGCGGGGCCCGCAGGTCCCGGCCAAGGTGCCTGAACCAGCTGTTTTCAAGCAAAAAAGCGCCTTCGCGGCTCCGATCCCCAAAGGCCGCGAAGGCACTTGAACTCTATCGGTTTCCCGACAGCAGTGCGACTAACTGTCGGGATGTTGACACTTGCGGTTCCGACCCCGTCGACGACCTGGGGTGCAACCAGAGCCCGGAGACGCGGCAGGGCCGCCGACGCGACGTCGGCGGCCCTGCTGTCACTCAGTGCTAGTGCGAGTGGCTGTGCCCGCCGTGGGAGTGCGAGTGGCCGTGACCGGCCGCCTCTTCCTCTTCCTCGGGCTTGTCCACGATCGTCACCTCGGTCGTCAGCAGCATGCCGACGATCGAACCGGCGTTGAGCAGCGCGTTGCGGGTGACCTTCACCGGGTCGAGGATGCCGGCCGCGACCAGGTCCTCGTACTCGCCGGTGGCGGCGTTCCAGCCCTCGCGCCAGCCCTTGCCCTCGACCGCGTTGACGATCACGTCGCCGGACTCGCCGGCGTTGATCGCGATGCGGCGCAGCGGCTCGGACAGGGACTCCTCGACGATCTTGAGGCCCACGCGGGCCTCCGGGTCGTCCAGCTCGATCTTCTCGAGGACGCTGATCGCGTGCACCAGGGCCGCGCCGCCGCCGGCGACGATGCCCTCCTCGACCGCGGCCTTGGTCGCGTTGACCGCGTCCTCGATCCGGTGCTTGCGCTCCTTCAGCTCGACCTCGGTGGCCGCGCCGACCTGGATCACGGCCACGCCGCCCGAGAGCTTCGCGAGGCGCTCTTCGAGCTTCTCGCGGTCCCAGGACGACTCGGTCGTGGAAGCCTGCTGCTTGATCTGCGCGATGCGGGCGTCGACGGTCTCCTTCTCCCCGGCGCCGTCCACGATCGTGGTGGCGTCCTTGGAGACGGTGACGCGGCGGGCCCGGCCCAGGTGCGACAGGTCGGCGGCCTTGAGCTCCAGGCCCACCTCGGAGGAGATGACCTCGGCGCCCGTGAGGGCCGCGATGTCGCCCAGGATGGCCTTGCGGCGGTCGCCGAAGGCCGGGGCCTTGACGGCGCACACGCGAAGGGTGCCGCGCAGGGCGTTCACCGTGAGGGTCGCCAGGGCCTGGCCCTCGACGTCCTCGGCGATGATGAGCAGCGGCTTCGAGGTCTCGACGACCCGCTCCAGCACCGGCAGCAGCTCCTCGATGGAGCCGACCTTGGCGTTGGTGATGAGGATGTACGGGTCCTCGAAGACCGTCTGGCGCGAGTCCTGGTCGGTGATGAAGTTCGGCGAGATGAAGCCCTTGTCGAACTGCATGCCCTCGGTGACCTCGAGGATGGTCTCCAGGCTGGAGCCGTCCTCGACCGAGATGACGCCCTCGGCGCCGACCGCGTCCATCGCCTTCGCGATGAGCTCGCCGATCTCCGGGTCCTGCGCCGAGACGGCCGCGACCTGCGCGATGTGCTCGTGCGAGTCGATCTGGATGGCCTGGGCCAGCAGCTCGTCGGAGACGGCGTTCGCCGCGGCCTCGATGCCCTTGCGGATCGCGATCGGGTTCGCCCCGGCCGTGACCGCCTTGATGCCCGCGCGGCTCATCTTCTGCGCGAGGACCGTGGCAGTGGTGGTGCCGTCGCCCGCGACGTCGTTCGTCTTGGTCGCGACTTCCTTGACCAGCTGCGCGCCGAGGTTGGCGTACGGGTCGGCGAGCTCGATCTCCTTGGCGATCGTCACGCCGTCGTTGGTGATCAGCGGCGCGCCGAAGGAGCGCTGGAGGACCACGTTGCGGCCCTTCGGGCCGAGCGTGACCTTGACGGTGTCGGCGAGCTGGTCGATGCCGTGCAGCAGGTTGTGCCGCGCGTCCTCGGCGAAGTTGAGAATCTTCGGCATGGGTTTCCCTTCCTAAGACACGAAAGGGCCCTTCACGGGAAGGGCCCGATGCGTGCTAGTTCTCGACGACCGCGAGGACGTCGCGCGAGGACAGGACGAGGTACTCCTCGCCGTTGTACTTGACCTCGGTCCCGCCGTACTTGGAGTAGATGACCACGTCGCCGACCTTGACGTCGATCGGGAGGCGGTTGCCCTTGTCGTCGAAGGCGCCCGGGCCCACGGCCAGAACGGTGCCCTCCTGGGGCTTCTCCTTGGCGGTGTCGGGGATGACCAGGCCGGAAGCGGTGGTGGTCTCGGCCTCGTTGGCCTGGACAACGATGCGGTCGCCCAGCGGCTTGATGGCAGCCTTGCTCACTTGGTTTCTCCAAACCTTCGTGTTCAATACGGATGTGCGCCACGACGGCGCGGGTCTCGTCGTCGCGGGTGCCGAGGCACCGGCCCGTGGCTGTTGGCACTCTCGCATCGAGAGTGCCAAGCCGATCATAGCGCTTAGCAATCTCGACCTGCGAGTGCTAAGACGTAAGTTAGTTCGCGCAGGTGGGGACCGTCAACACCGGGTTCCGAACGTCATACCATGAGGCACGTGGACACCAGCCTGCTCGCCGCCCTCAGGGCCCGCCCCGAGCTCCAGACCCGGGCCGCCGACGCCCTGCGCACCGACGGCGACCGGGCCCCCTTGGCCCTGCGGAAGGCCGGGATCGAACCCGACCTCGCGGCGGCGGCGCTGACCCTCGCCGAGCTGAGGGAGAAGGCCCGGGGAAAGTTCGGCGAACGCGCGGCGAAGCTGTACTTCACGCGGGCCGGACTGGAGCAGGCCACCCGGTGGGTCGTCGCGGAACGGCGGGCGGCGCGGTTCGCCCGGCACGCGCAGGCCGTCACGGACCTGTGCTGCGGTCTCGGCACCGAGGCCCTGGCGTTCGCCGAGGCCGGCATGCGGGTCGAAGCCGTGGACATGAACGAGGCGACGGCCGAGTACGCGAGGGCGAACGCCGAGGCGACGGGCCTCCCAGTCGAGATCGCGGTCGGGGACGCACTGGAGACGCCGCTGGCCGAATCGGCCTTCGCCGACCCGGCCCGGCGCTCCGGCTCGACCCGCAACTTCAACCCCGCCGACTACTCGCCGCCCCTCGACCGGGTCCTGGCGCACATGGCGGGAACGAGGTTCGCGGCGCTGAAGCTCGGCCCGGGCATCGACCACGCGTGGATTCCCGAAGGCGCCGAAGCGGAATGGGTCTCGGTGGACCGGGACGTGGTCGAGGCGTGCCTGTGGCTGGGCGAGGCGGCCGAGGTGCCGAGGCGCGCCAGCCTGTGCAAGGCGGGCGAATGGCACGAGCTGACCGGAAGCGGCCAGGAGATCGCGCCGGTCGGCGAGGTCGCCGCATACCTCTACGAACCCGACGGCGCGGTCATCCGGGCCGGCCTGGTGGCCGAACTGGCGGAGCAGTTGGAAGCCCACACGGCGAACGAGACGATCGCCTACCTCTACAGCGACAGGTTGATCGAGACCCCGTTCGCGAGGGCCTGGAAGGTAGAGGAAGTCTGGCCGCTCCACCCGAAGAAACTCAAGGCGCTGCTGGCGGAACGAGGCATCGGCCGCCTGACGATCAAGCAAAGGGGAACGGGCATCGACCCGGCCGCCCTGCGAAAGCAGCTCAAGCTGAAGGGCCCCAACGAAGCGACGCTCGTGGCGACCCGAGTGGGCGACGCCCACGCAGCAATCCTCTGCCAAGAGGCCTAAGCGGCCGCGAACGGCTTGATCTGGCTCAGGTCGTTCGCCAGGCGGTCGCGCTCGATCTCGAGGTCGTAGCGGCTCTGGAGGTTCATCCAGAACCGGTCCGAGGTGCCGAAGTACCGGGCGAGTCGCAGCGCGGTGTCGGCGCTGATGCGCCGCTTGCCGTGCACGATCTCGTTGATCCTGCGCGGCGGGACCGCGATCGCCTGCGCGAGCCGGTACTGCGAGATGTCCAAGGGCTCAAGGAACTCCTCAAGCAGGATCTCCCCCGGGTGGAGCCGCACCCTAAGCGGCCTGGTAGCGGTGGTCTTCGATGCGGATCGCGATATCTCCGATCGGGATGTCGGTCATGAGCGAAATGGCCACGCGCGCCATCTCCTCGACCTCGACGAGGTCGCGGCCCTGCCCCTGCTTCATGTTCTTTGCCTCCCGGTCGGCGACGGTGTCACCCGAAAGAACGAGGCGAGGACTCGTCAGACACGGGGATGTCACGGAGGCGACAGTCCGGCACTCGGGAACGGTTAGGCGTGGCGGTCTTGGAAGCGTTTGGCCTTTGCCCTGTTGCCGCAGGTCTCCATCGAGTGCCAGCGGCGGCTGCCGTTGCGGGTGGTGTCCAGGTACCAGAGGACGCAGTCCGGGTTGGCGCACTTGCGGATGCGGTCGGGGCGGGTGTCGAGGAGGTCGAGGAGCCTGGCGGCGGCGCGCCAGGCGGGGAAGCGGGCGGGGTCGTCGACTTCGTAGGTGATGGTGGGGCGGCCGTCGACGAGGCGAAGACGGCGGACGCCGTGGGCGAGTACGGCGTTGATCCCCGCTTCGGCCCCTTCGGAATTCGAGACGACCGCGCGGATCGCTTCGCGGGACTCGATCAGATGGGCCTTGATCTCGGCCTCGGAGCCGTCCTGCGTGAACTCGTGCCCGGTGAGCCAATCATGCAGGCCCCCAGGGGCTTCGAGCATGTCGAAGGGCCCGTCGCCGGTCATCCAGACGGTGTTGAGCAGGTCGAGCGGCAAGGGTTCGCCGGTCAGGGGCCGTGTGATGGTCATCTCGCAAGTGTAACCGGTAAAAGTCTTGTAGAGGGTTAGGCGGCGGCGGTAACGTTCCTCTCATGAAACCGGCTAAACGAAATTAGACGGTTAGAACCGAAAGGCACACCCCGATGTCTCGTCTCCCCCTGGTCCAGCCCGACACCGACAACCGCAAAGCCGCCGAACTCCTGGCAGGCGTGCAGAAGGCCCTCGGCGTCACCCCGAACATGATGAAGGCCATGGCCAACAGCCCGGCCGTCCTCAAGGCCTACCTCGACTTCTCCGGCGCGCTCGCAGGCGGCGTGCTCCCCGCCCAGGTGCGCGAGCGCCTGGCCCTGCTGGTGGCGCAGCTCAACGCCTGCGACTACTGCCTCTCGGCGCACACCTACCTGGCCGAGAACGTCGCCAAGCTCGACGCCGGGCAGGTCGCGGCCGCTCGCCGCGGCGAGGCCGAGGACGCGAAGACCGCCGCGGTCCTGGCGTTCGCGACCGCCGTGGTCCACGCCAGAGGCGGCGTCGAAGACGCCGACCTCAAGGCGGCCCGGGAAGCGGGCCTGACCGACGCGGAGGTCGCGGAGGTCGTCGCCAACGTGGCCCTCCAGGTCTTCACCAACTACTTCAACAAGACCGCCGACACCGACATCGACTGGCCGGTCGTCGTCCGGCACGACCACTAGCACTTGAGCGGGGGCCCGGAAACGGGCCGCCGCAACCGAAACGGAGCAACCCCCATGACCACACTCCAACGCCCCGAGACCGAGCAGCCCGCCTGGACGAGAGTCGCCGCCCCCACGTTCGCAGGCCTGGCCGGGCTCCTCGCCCTCGCCGGACTCCAGGAGGCCACCGGCGCCGCGCTGTTCGCGCTGCCGTGGGTCGCGGCCGTCGGCATCATCGCCGTCGCCCCGCAGGCGCCGTTCGCGCAGCCCCGGAACATGTTCATCGGCCAGGTCAGCGCCGGGATCGTGGGCCTCGCGGTGGTCGCGGTCATGGGCCCTTCGATCTGGACCGCCGCCGTCGCGGCGGGCCTGGCGACCGCGCCGATGGTCGCGCTGAAAGCGCCGCACCCGCCCGCAACCGCCACAGCGGCCGTCATCGGCGCGACCGGTCCGTCACTGTGGTTCCTGCTCGACCCGATCCTGCTCGCCAGCGCCGCTACAGTCCTCGTCGGCTGGTTGATCGGCAGAGTCCTTCCGGGACACCGGTATCCGGTCCGCTGGTGGTAACCCACCCCCTGTAATCCCTTGTCCCCGAGAGCCTGTGCTCCGGAAAGGAAGCCGTTATGTCTGAAGCACGTCCCCCCTTGCCGCCGTTCACCGCTGAGACCGCTGCCGCGAAAGTGCAGGCGGCCGAGGACGGGTGGAACACCCGTGATCCTGAGCGTGTCGCGCTGGCTTATACGCCGGATTCGGTGTGGCGCAACCGTTCGGAGTTTCTTGAGGGCCGCGAGGAGATCCAGCGGTTCCTGGCCGCGAAGTGGGCGAGGGAGCACGAGTACGCGCTGCGGAAGCAGCTGTGGGCGTTCACTGAGGACCGGATCGCGGTGAAGTTCCAGTACGAGTGGCATGACGACGAGGGCCAGTGGTGGCGGTCGTACGGCAACGAGCTGTGGGAGTTCGATGCGAACGGTCTGATGCGGCGCCGTGAGGCGAGCATCAACGATGTGGAGATCGAGGAGGCGGACCGGACGATCTTCGGTCGGCGTCCGGACAGCGAGCGCTGACAAGCGGAAAGCCGGGCACTGCCAGAAGCGGTGCCCGGCTTTCGCCGTGTTTTAGGTGAGTCGGGCGGTGAGGTCGACTTCGACGAGTTGGCCGGCGTAGCCGAGGGCGGTGACGCCGACGACGGTGCTCGCGGCTTTGAACGCGGGGCCGAGTTCGGTCTGTTCGGAGAAGCGGTGCCAGGCGGCGCCGACGACGGCGCTGTCGGCGCTCACGACGTAGACGACGGATCGGACGACGTCGTCTGCGGCCGCGCCGACGGAGGCGAGTGCGGCGAGGCAGTTCGTGGCGGTCTGGTCGATCTGGGCGTCGAGGTCGCCGATGCCGACGACCTGCTGGTCGGCGTCGACGGGGCATTGCCCGGCGAGCATCGCCAGGCGTCCGGCCTCGACTACGGTCACGTGCTCGTAGCCCCCGGTGGGGTGCAGCTCAGTGTCGGTCACAGGCCGAGTCTATGGGCGGTGCCGTTGGGCGGGAACCGGTTTTCGCTACTCGGGGTGGGCGAGGCGGTAGCGGAGGTTGGAGTCCTTCTCGGTGACCATGCGTTCGAGGTCGACCTGGTAGTTGGCGAGTTTGTCGCGGAGGGGTTCGTCGGCGGCGCCGAGGATGCGGAGGGCCAGGAGCCCGGCGTTCTTGGCTCCGGCGATGGAGACGGTGGCGACGGGGATGCCTGCGGGCATCTGGACGATGGACATGAGGGAGTCCATGCCGTCGAGGTATTTGAGGGGGACGGGCACGCCGATGACGGGCAGGGGCGTCGCGGAGGCGACCATGCCGGGGAGGTGGGCGGCGCCGCCCGCTCCGGCGATGATGACCTGGAGGCCGCGGGAGGCGGCGGAGTCGGCGTAGCTGAGCATGCCGTGGGGGGTGCGGTGGGCGGAGACGACGCGGACCTCGAAGGGGACGCCGAACTCTTTCAGGACTTCGGTGGCGGGTTCCATTGTGGGCCAGTCCGAGTCGGAGCCCATGATGACGCCCACGCGGGGTTTCTGCTCTGCCATTACTCGCCTTCCTGGAGCCATTTCGCGGCCCGCAGGGCGCGGCGCCGGAGTACGTCGGGGTCGTCGCCGCAGACGGTGACGTGGCCGATCTTGCGTCCGGGGCGGACGGCTTTGCCGTAGAGGTGGACGTGGGCGCCGGGGTCTTCGGCGAGGAGGTGCTGGAGGCGTTCGTCGAGGCGTTTGCCGCCGGGTGCGCCGCCGAGGACGTTGGCCATGACGGTGTAGGGGGCGGCGGTCTCGGTGGAGCCGAGGGGGTAGTCGAGGACGGCGCGGAGGTGCTGTTCGAACTGGCTGGTGCGGGCGCCTTCGATGGTCCAGTGGCCGGAGTTGTGGGCGCGCATGGCGAGTTCGTTGACGAAGAGACCATTGGAGGTCTGGAAGAGTTCGACGGCGAGCATGCCGCAGACGCCGAGTTCGGTCGCGATGGTCTCGATGATGCGGCGGGCTTCGGCGGCGGTGTCGTCGGTGAGGCGGGGGGCGGGGGCGATGACCTCGGTGCAGATGCCGCCGGTCTGGACGGTCTCGACGACGGGGTACACGGCGGTCTCGCCGCGCGGGGAGCGGGCGATCTGGATGGCGAGTTCGCGCTGGAGGGCCATGCGTTCTTCGGCGATGAGGCGGATGCCGGAGGCGAGGACGGCCTGGGCGTCGGCGGGGGTGTCGATCATCCACACGCCTTTGCCGTCGTAGCCGCCGGTGGCGGCTTTGAGGACGCAGGGGAGGCCGAACGCTTCGACGTCGGAGATGGAGTCGACGGGGGCCCAGCGGGGCTGGGGGAGGCCGAGTTCGGTGAGGCGGGCGCGCATGGCCTGCTTGTCCTGGGCGTACAGGAGGGCTTCGGGGCGGGGCTGGACTTCGACGCCTTCGTCGACGAGGGCTTTGAGGGCGTCCTGGGGGACGTGCTCGTGGTCGAAGGTGAGGACGGTGCAGCCCTTGGCGAAGGCGCGGAGGTCGTCGGTGCTGCGGTAGTCGCCGAGGGTCGTCGCGGGGGTGACGACGGCGGCGCTCTCGGCGGGGTCGCCCGCGAGCACTTTGAGGGTCTGGCCGAGGGCGATGGCGGCCTGGTGGGTCATGCGGGCGAGCTGACCGGCGCCGATCATGCCCACCGTCGGAAGTTGCGTCGCGGCGTCCACGGCCAGAGCCTAACCCGGGCCCCGACCTCGGGCTCGGCGTTCGCGACGTGGCGTGACCTGCATCGTTACGGGATGATGGGATGTCTCGGCGGTCGCAGTTTGCGGGGGCTGCGGGCGGCGGCGGTCGGGAGCGGTGATGATGGAGGGGTCACCGCTTTGCCGAGTTCCGAAGGGCCGCCGCCATGATCGAGTACTACTCCCCCGCCGAGATCGAGGCGATGCGCCCGGCCGGGCGGTTCGTCGCGGGCATCCTCCAGGAGCTCTCGCAGGTGGTCGAGGTGGGCATGAACCTGCTCGAGCTCGACGACCTGGTGGCGCGGCGGATCAAGGAGGCCGGGGCGGTCTCCTGCTATGTGGACTACCACCCGTCGTTCGGCGGGAGCCCGTTCGGGAAGGTGCTGTGCACGTCGGTGAACGACGCGGTGCTGCACGGCCTGCCGTTCGACTACAAGCTGAAGGACGGCGACCTGGTGAGCTTCGACTTCGCGGCCGAAGTGGACGGCTGGGTCGCGGACTCGGCGCTGTCGGTCGTGGTCGGGAACGCGAGCGAGCACGACCTGCACCTGATCGACACGACCACGCGGGCGCTCGAGGCGGGGATCGCGGCCGCGACGGTGGGGAACAAGCTGGGCGACATCGGGCACGCGATCGCGACGGTGGCGCGCGGCGACGGCTTGAGCGTGAACACGCAGTTCGGCGGGCACGGCGTGGGCCGCACGATGCACGGCGACCCGCACGTCCCCAACGACGGCCGCCCGGGCCGGGGCATGAAGCTCAAGCCGGGCCTGGTCATCGCGATCGAGCCGTGGTTCCTGCAGACGACGGACGAGATCGTCTACGACCCCGACGGGTGGACGCTGCGCAGCGCCGACGGCTCCCGGGGCGCGCACATGGAGCACACGATCGCGATCACGGAGGACGGGCCGATCATTCTCACCGCCCGGAGCTAGTGGTCCGCTTCGGTCCGCGCCAGGCGGGCCATGCGGTCGATCATGCGCTCGGTGGCGATCTCCTCGGCGGTGACGGCGTACCCGTAGTGGTCGCGCCAGTCGCCGTCGATATAGAGGTACCGCTTGTGCAGGCCCTCGCGGCGCAGGCCGAGCTTCTCGGCGACCCGGTTCGACGGGCCGTTCTCGGGCCGGATGTTCACCTCGATGCGGTGGAGGCGCCCGGCGGTGAGGGCGTGGTCGACGACGAGCGCGAGCGCGGTCGCGGTGATGTTGCGCCCGGCGTGGCCCCGGTCGATCCAGTAGCCCGCGTACGCGGACCCGAAGGCGCGGCGCACGATGTTGCCCACGGTGAGGCCTCCGCAGAGCTGGCCCTGCCAGCAGACCGCGAGCGGCCAGCTCGTGCCGTCCTTGATGGAGCGTTTGAGGCCCCTGACCATGGCGCGGAACGCGGCGGGCGAGTGCGCCTCGTGCCAGGTGGTGCCGGTCCCGGGTTCCCAAGGGGCGAGCCAGGCTTCGTTGGCGCGGCGCAGTTCGGACCAGCGGGCGGCGTCGGAGCGTCGGAAGGGGCGGACGCTGACGTCGCCGTGGTGCAGGTGCACGGGCCAACCGGGGTTGGAGAGGGTCATTCGTTGTCCAACTGCGGTGAGTCGATCATCGGTTCCGGTCCAGGAGCAGCACGTCTACGGTCGAACCGGCGGGCACTCGGGTCGCGTTCTCGCCGATCGTCATGAGGCCGGTCGCCTCGGCGAGTCCGGAGAGCGTGTAGGACGTGGCTCCCAGCGGGGCGACGGTGTAGCCGCCGCCGCGCCTCTCGGCGACGCGGACGGGCCGGAATTCGCGCAGCCCGCTCGGTGAGGATACGGGTTCAGTCAGGTTGGCGCGCACGCTGGGCCGGAAAACGGGCTCGGCCCCGGCGAGGCGCTGGATGAGCGGCCGGGCGATCACCTCGAACGCGATCGTGGCCGCGACCGGGTCGCCCGGGAGGCACACGACGGGCACTTCTTCGGGGCCGATCGTGCCGAACCCCATGGTCTCGCACAGGTACACGGCGACCGGGTTGAAGTCGACCGCGCCGTCCCGGGAGAAGGTGCGGCGCACCATGTCCCCGGGGCCCAGGCCCGTGCCGCCGGTGGTGATGACGAGGTCGGCGCGCAGGATCTGGTCGTCGAGGACCGAGCGCAGCGCGTCCGGCTCGTCGTCGCAGATCCCGACGCGGTACGCGTGGGCGCCAGCCTCGGAGGCGGCGGCGGTGACCAAGTGCGAGTTGACGTCGATCAGCTGGCCGGGCTGGGAGGGGCGGCCGGTGTCGACCAGTTCGTCGCCGGTGGCGATGACGACGACGCGCGGCGTCGGGCGCACGACCACGTCGGCGATCCCGGCCGCGGCGAGCAGCCCGATGAGGTTGGGGGTGACGCGGCGGCCCTCGTGCGCGAGGATCTCGCCCGAAGGACGCTCGGAACCCATGCGGCGCACGCCGTGTCCGCGGCGCGGCACCTGCCGGACGTCGACGGTGGCCATGCCCTCGTCGGTCCACGCGAGCGGCACGACCATGTCGGCGCCCACCGGCAGGGCCGCGCCCGCGGCCACGGAGAAGCACGTACCGGAGACCAGGCGCACCGGCCGCCACGACGAGGCGGCCAGGTCGCCGAGGACCTTGAGGCCCACGCCGCGTTCAGGACTCGCGCCCGCGATGTCGTCGCCGTTGCACGCGTAGCCGTCGATCGCGGCGTAGTCGAACGCGGGGAGCGGACCGGGGTTGACGGCGTTCTCGGCCAGGACCGCGCCCGTCGACTGGGTCATGTCGATGTCGACCGGGGGCAGGGGTCGCACCAAGGCCAGCGCCTTCGCCAGGAAGTCGGCCAATGGTGTCGCCTCGCCGGTCCCCTTCACTCCTCATCCCCCCGTCGGTCTGTTCCTCTCAGCGCCGCCTCGCGGTCGCCGGGTCAGTCAAGTGTCGCACTGAATTCGCGCAGCCAGGCGTTGAAGCCGGGCAAGTCGTCCCGCTGGGTTGCGAGCTCGACCAGGGTCTGGAGGTACGCGACGGGCTCGCCGGTGTCGTAGCGGCGGCCGCGGAAGACGACGGCGTGAACGGGGGTTCCCTTGGCGCGCATGGTCTCCATGGCGTCGGTGAGTTGGATCTCGCCGCCGCTGCCGGGGTCGGTCTGCTCCAGGACGGGGAAGATCGCGCCGGGGAGGACGTAGCGTCCGATGAGGATGAGGTTGGACGGCGCGTCTTCGACGGCGGGCTTCTCGACGAGGCCGGTCACTTCGACGACGTCGTCGGTGTCGGTGGCCTGGACGGCGGCGACGCCGTAGCGGGAGACCTGGTCCTCGGGGACTTCGATGAGGGCCAGGACGATGCCGCCGGTCTCGGACTGGAGGTCGATCATGCGCGGCAGGAGCTTGTCGTCGAGGTGGCACCACTCGTCGCCGAGGAGGACCGCGAAGGGCTCGTCGCCGACGTGCCCGGCGGCGCGGCCGACGGCGTGGCCGAGGCCTTTCGCGCCGCCCTGGCGGATGGCGGTGATCTCGGCGATGGTCTCGGGGGCCTTGACCTTCGCGAGCATCGCGTCCTTGTGCTTGGCCTTCAAGGCGTTGTCGAGGTCGGCGCGGGCGTCGAAGTAGTCGATCATGGCGTCCTTGCCGGGGGCGGTGACGAGGGTGACGTCATCGGCTCCGGCGGCGGCGGCTTCCTCCACGATGTACTGCAGGACCGGCTTGTCGACGATCGGGAGGAGTTCCTTCGGGATCGCCTTGGTGACCGGCAGGAAGCGGGTGGCGAAGCCAGCCGCGGGGATGACGGCTTTCGTGGCGCGGGGCGCGGTTGCTGACATACCGCGAGGGTAGCGTGCACACGCAGCGTCGGCGGTCAGCGACCCTGTCGAACAGCGGGTGAACGTTCATGTCGGGTGGTCCGGGGGCTAGACGGCGACTCGCCCACACCCGTCGCCCCACCCAGCCGCTCGCTTCGCTCGCTTCCCCGAACTCGCCTAAGCGCTTCGCGCTCAGACCGCCACTCTCCAAGTGTCGCGGCCTGCTGCCTTGGCGGCGTAGAGGGCTTCGTCGGCGGCGGCGAGCACGCCTGTGGCCGTTTCGGAGTGCTCGCCGAGGACGGCGATGCCGATGGAGACGGTGACGTTGAGTTCGCGTCCGCCGGAGGCGTCGTTGACCTTGAACTTGCGGGCGTTGACGGCTTTGCCGAGGCGTTCGGCGACAGCGGTGGCGCCGCCCGCGTCGGTCTCGGGCAGCAGGACCATGAACTCCTCGCCGCCGTGGCGGAACGCGAGGTCGACTTCGCGGATCTGGGCGGTGATGCGGCGGGCGAGCTCGGTGAGGACCTGGTCGCCGACGGGGTGGCCGTAGGTGTCGTTGACGGTCTTGAACCGGTCGAGGTCGATCGCCAGGAGCGCGGAGGGCCGCTGGTAGCGGCGGGAGCGTTCGGCTTCGCGGCGCAGGGAGGTCTGCATGAACCGGTAGTTCCACAGGCCGGTGAGCGGGTCGGTGAGGCTGAGGCGTTCGGCCTGGCGGTGGAGGAGGACGTTCTCGACGGCGACGGAGGCCTGCCCGGCGAAGGTCTTGAGGGTGTCGACGTCGCCGGGTTCGAACTCGCCGCCGCCGATGCGGTTGTAGAGGACGAGGACGCCGAGGACGCCCGCGTCGGTGCGGGGGGCGCCGCCGAACTCGGATTCGGGGTGGCGGGCGGGGTCGGCGGGCTGCTTCCCCGGACTGCGTTCGGGGTCGGCGGGCTGGCGGCCCGTGCGTTCGTGCTCGACGGGTTGGCGCCCCGAGAAGGGCACGGCGACGATCGAGTCGGCGTCCGGTTCCGTCAGGGCGCGGGCGCGGTCCTCGAAGCGGCCGTCGATGATGCGGCCGTGGGCGGGGACGCCGCTGGCGGCGATCGCGCCGACGATGCCTTCGCCGATGCGGATGGTCGCGGGCTCGGTGATGCCGAGGTCGCCTTCGCCGGCCCGTTCGCGGAGCTGGTCGGCGTCGTCAACGTCGACGAGCATGATCGCTCCGGCCTCGGCACCGGCGGTGACCATCGCCGTGTCGAGGATGACTTCGAGGATGCGGTCGAGGTCCAGGGTCGCGGTGAGGGTCTGGCCGAGGCGGCCGAGCTGGCCGCGCATCTGGTCGCGGGAGGCGGTGAGGGCGTTGACGTACGACTGGGTCTGGGCGGTCATCCGGTTGAACGCGAAGGCGAGCTGCGCGACCTCGTCCCGGCCGTGGACCGGGACGCGCACGTTCAGGTCGCCTTGGGCGACGCGTTCAGCGGCGGCCGAGAGCTCCGCGAGCGGGCGCGTGGTCGAGCGGGCGAGCCAGGCCGCGAGGCCGACCGCGCAGATCGCGGAGGCGGCGACCATCGCGGCGAGGGTCCAGTACATGGGGGTGACGTCGGTGGCGACCGTGCCGATACTCAAGGGCAGGAACGAATCGGTGAAGTCCCAGCGCCCGGCGTCGGCGCTGCCGACCTCCAGGGGCGTGGCGCGGGCGTCCTGCAGGATGACGTCGGCGTCCGCGACGCGGGCGAGCCGGGCCAGGAACTCCTGGTCGACCTCGCGGAAGGCGCTGAACACGGCCGTGGCGCCGTCGGCGGTCTGGACCTCGGCCTGCGCGCCGAGCGCCACGATCGGGCCCGCGGCCTCGTAGGCGGCGGCCTCGCCGCAGTCGACCCACGAGCCCTGCGGGGCCTCGGCGCCGATGTCGGTGCCCGGGGCGGTGCTCGCCGACGCGAGGCTGGAGAAGACCACGCCGTCGACCACCGCCCGGTCGACGAGGAGTTGCGCCATTTCGACCGCGTTCTCCTGATCGCCGTTACGGTAGTTCAGAGCCACCGCCGCGGCCGAGGCCTGGATGCGCTCGCAGATGGTGCCGAGGGTCGAGTCGACCATCGTCACCGCCGAGTTCGCCAGCGCCTCTCCGCGGGAGTCCGCTAGATGGGACATGACGGCAGCGACGAAGACGGCCCCCACCAGGACCGGCCCGAGCACGACGACGAGGAACGCCGTGGTGAGCCGTGAGCGCAGCGACACCGAATCCCCCTCAAGTTCACTACTAAGAAGACTACCTAGAGCTACCGACTCGACACGACTTGGCAGGGCTATGTAAACGGGACTAACCGAAAGGGTGAGTGGAGGCGGCCGTTCAGGGGAATCATCCCAGTTGACAGCTTCAAAAGGAAGGAAACACCATGCAAGAGGCGAAGACTGCGGCGCGTCGGCAGCTGCTCGCGGCACGAAACGCGATGCCCGGGGAGCAGCGCGGGTACGCCGATCTGGCTACTTGGAAGGCCTTGCGGGACTTCCTGATCGAATCCGTGGAGGAAGGTGCCGTGGTGGCCGCGTACCGGCCGTTCGGCTCCGAACCGGGCGCGGCGCTCGAACCGCAACTGCCCGAACGGCTCGCGGTGGTCTACAAGGTCCTCGAGCCGGTCCTGCTGCCGGACAAGGACCTCGCCTGGAAAGTGGTGGGAGGCCCTGGGGGGCAAGGGGAACCGCACGTCAACCCGGAGAATGAGGAGGAGCCGGACGCGGCGGAGGTGCTCGGACCGGACGCGATCAGCGGGGCGGCGGCGGTCATCGTCCCCGGCCTCGCCGTCTCAGACGATGGGATGAGGCTCGGGCGGGGCGGCGGCTCGTACGACCGGGCGCTGGCCCGGGTCGGCCCGGCGGTGCCGGTCGTGGCGCTGCTGCGCGACGGCGAGGCCGGGTTCCTCGTCCCGGCCGAGCCGCACGACCGGCCGGTGACGGGTGTGATCACCCCGGCCACGGGGTTCACCTCGTTGAGATAGGCCACACCCCTCAGGCGGATGGGATTAGCACTCTTCTGCGTTGACTGCTAATGTCGATCGGGATTTGTGTTGACTGCTGGAGGTCCGTGAAGTGCCTGTCTACGAATACCGCTGCAAGGAGTGCGGTTACGAGTTCGACAAACACCAGTCGTTCTCCGAAGCGCGCCTCACCGACTGCCCGAGCTGCGAGGCCAAGGGCGCGCTGCGCAAGGTCTTCGGCAACGTCGGGGTGACCTTCAAGGGCTCCGGCTTCTACCGGACCGACTCGCGGTCGACCGACTCCAGCTCCCTCAGCTCCAACGGCTCCAAGAACGGGGCGAAGAAGAGCGAGGCCAAGTCGGAGGCGAAGTCCGAGACCAAGGCCGCCCCGAAATCCGAGTCGAAGAGCGCCGCCAAGGCCGCCTAGCTCGAAGTCTTTCAGCCGGTGCCCGGCCGCGTTTCGCGGCCGGGCACCGGTGTCTTCATCCCCAGATCCAGTCGTCGGTCGTCTGCTCGGTGTCCGGTTCGACGGTGGTGTCGGGTTTGTCGGTGGCCGGTGCTTCGTCGGACTGCTGCGCCGCCTCTTCCTCGGCGGCCTGCTCGCCGGACTCGTCGGCCAGGCCGTCGTCGGGCGGCGGGGGCTCCTCGGAGTAGGTGTTCTCGACCTCCCCGGCGGTGTCGTCCGGGGTCGGTTCGGCAGGCCAGCGGTACTTGTCGGACCGGTCCTTCATGACGTGCCACCAGATGCCCTCGGCGACCGTGCCCTTGTGGTCGCTGCCGTCGCCTTCGCGCGTCTCGTCGCCCGCCCAGACCGCGAGGGCCATACCGGGGGCGAAACCGGTGTGCCAGGTCGAGGACGCGTTCACGCCGATCTGCTCATCGCCCGCGGTCGAGCCGTTCATGTAGAGCGGGAAGGCGGCATCGCCCGCGAACTGCATCTGGGAAAGCATTTCGGCGTCCGGTTCGGCCTCGTAGCGCTCGCCGTCGGGGCCGTCGACGCGCTCCACGAAGTAGGGCTCGACCACCTCGCCGCCGCTGTAGAGCGTCGCGTGCAGGACAGCCGTGTCGAGGACCGTGACCGGGTACGAGCCGATGCCGATATCCGGCTGGAAGCCGGTGGCCCCGGCGGGGTCGATCTCGGCGGCGACACCGTTCTCGTCGAGGTCGTGCGGGTCCCACATGCGGTCGATGCCGAACGCGGCGGCGGTCCGGGCGATCGCGTCGCCGCCCACGGACTCGGCGACCTGGTAGACCGGCGTGTCGAGCTTCTCGAGGACCGCGTCGTAGAGGCTGATCTCCGAGTCTTGAGCGCCGCCGATGTTCACGAGGTCGATCTCCTCGCCTTCGGCGTTGAGATAGGTCTTGAACCGGCGCGGCGAGGAGCCGTCCAGGATCGGCGACCAGGCGTCGAACCCGTTCTCGAGGGCGGCGGCCATGACGACCGGGTTGAACATGGTGCCCGGCCGGTGGCCGACGTCGGCGGCCAGGTCGAGGCCCGCGCCGTTCTCGCCGCCGTAGTAGGCGAGGACGCGGCCGGTGCCCGGCTCGACGGCGGCGAGCGCGGCGGCCATGTGCTCGTCCTTGGCAGTGACCTCGCGGATGCCGCTGCGTTCGACGGCGAGCTCCTGGAGTTCAGCGTCGATGGTGGTCGTGATGTCGAAGCCGCCGCGCAGCACCTCGTCGGTGCCGATCCCGGCGTCGGCGAGCTCCTGGAGCACGAAACCGTTGGTGACGAACCCTTCCGGGCCCAGGCCCTCGGCGTCGTCGGTGGGGTCGAGGGTCTCCGGGAGGCCCGTGATCGAGTCGCGCTTGACCTGCTCGAGCCTGCCGGTGGCGACCATCTGGTCGAGCACGTACTCCCAGCGTTCGGTCGCGACCTGGATGTCGCCGCCCTTGCCGTAGGGGTCGCGCGGGTCGTACGGGCCGTCCGGGGACTTGATCTGGGCGACCAGGAGCGCTGACTGGGACGTGGAGAGGTCGGCGGCCGGGATGCCGAAGAACGCCTGCGCGGCGGCCTCGACCCCGTACGCGCCGCGTCCGAAGTAGACGATGTTGAGGTAGTGGTTGAGGATCTCGTCCTTCGTGAACTCCTCCTCCATCTTCATCGCCATGGCCGCTTCGCGGGCCTTGCGGAGGTAGGAGCCGTCGCCGCGGATGTCCGCGACGTAGCCGACGTACTGCTGCGTGAGGGTGGAGGCGCCTTGCTGGTCGCCGCCTTTGAGGTTGTTGACGAGCGCGCGGAGCACGCCCTTGGCGTCGACGCCGGGGTGCTCGTAGAAGTTCGCGTCCTCGGCCGCCACAACGGCGTTCTCGACGTCGTCGGCGATCTCGTCGAGGTCCACAGAAGTGCGCTGCTCGGCGGCGAGCTCGCCCATGACCGTGGTGCCGTCGCTGTAGTAGACCGTCGAGCCCTGGCTGAGCGCGTCGTCGAGCGCGTCGGGCAGGTCGACGCTGGCGTAGAAGACGTAGCCGACCACCGAGACGGTGGTGGAGAGGATGAGGACCGCGAGCCCGAGGGCGGCGATCTTGCGCTTCTTGCGGCGGTGCTTCGGCTTGGCGCCCTTGGGGCGGCTCGGAGGTTCCTTGGGAGCGGCGGAGCGCCGTCTCCTGAAAGGCCGCAATTTGAGCGTGCGGCCGGGATCTTCGGTCTCGGTTGCGTCTCGACCTGATTCCATATCGGGGAAGACGCGCGAAACTCACGAAAGAGTTGCGTCGGTACGAAAGGGACCGGTGTGACTCAGAGGGCCAGTGCGACTGATGTGGTCAGAACGAGCTGCGCCAGCGCGATCGGGACGAGGGCCTTCCAGCAGAGGGCCTGGATCTGGTCGACGCGCAGGCGCGGCCAGGCGACGCGGAGCCAGATGACGACGGCCGCGAGCGCGCCGGTCTTGGCGAGCATCCAGACCGGGCCGAGCGCTTCGGGGCCGGGGCCCTTCCAGCCGCCGAGGAAGAGCACGGCAGTGAGGGCCGAGATGACGACGATGCCGACGTACTCGGCGAGGAGCAGCAGCGCGAACCGGAGCCCGGCGTACTCGGTGAGGTAGCCGAAGACGAGCTCGGAGTCGGCGACGGGCGCGTCGAACGGCGGGCGGCGGATCTCGGCGAGCCCGGCGGTGAAGAACACGAGCGCGGCCGGGGCCTGCCACACGAGCCACCAGGGGTTCCAGGCCTCGACGATCTGGGGGAGGCTGAGGGTCCCGGCCGCGACGGCGACCGAGGCGGCGGCGAGGACGAGCGGCAGTTCGTAGGCCATGAGCTGCGCGGCGCCGCGCAGGGCGCCCACGAGCGTGTACTTGTTCGCCGAGGACCACCCGGCCATGAGCACGGCGAGGACGCCGACGCCGACGAGCGCGACGACGATGAACAGGCCCATGTCGAGGTCCGCGCCGACGAGGTCGCCGGGGCCGAGCGGGATGAAGAGGATGACCAGGAGGTACGGCAGGAGCGCGACGGCGGGCGCGAGCTTGAAGACGGGCTTGTCGGCCTCGTCGGGGACGAGGTCTTCTTTCTGGGCGAACTTGACGCCGTCGGCGATGAGCTGGGCCCAGCCGTGGAAGCGCCCGGCGTGCATCGGGCCGAGGCGGCCCTGCATGTGGGCCATGAGCTTGTGCTCGGTCTGGCCGACGACCAAGGGCAGCACCAGGAACGCGGCGAGCACGGCGGCGAGCTTGACCGCGATCTCAAGAAGCATCGGGCCGCCTCAGACGCGGGTCCGGTTCGATCCAGTCGTCGGGGACGCCCGGCGGTTTCTTGGGGGCGCGTTTGCGGACCGTGCCGTGCCCTTCGCCGGGTTCCTTCGCGCCGGGCCAGGGTTTGACGACGCGGGCGGCGAGGATGAAGTCCTTGCGGAGCGGGTGGCCCTCGAACTCGGGGGCGAGGAGCAGCGGCTGCAGGTCGGGGTGGCCGGGGAAGTCGACGCCGAACATCTCGTGGGTCTCGCGCTCGTGCCAGTCCGCGCCCGGGTAGAGGTCGATCACGGAAGCGATGGCGCCTTCAGTGAGCATGGCGCGCAGGAGCACGCCGCGTTTCTCGGCGACGGACCAGAGGTGGGCGATGACGCGGAAGCGGATGCCGGGCGCGCCGTCCTCGCCGGGGCCCTCGTCCACGGCCGAGAGCCAGTCGAAGAAGTCGCAGCCGAGGTCGTCGCGGCAGGTGCGCACGGCCTCGTGCCAGTCCTTGGGGTCGACGTCGGCGACGGCGCGCGGGCCGTCGGTGCCGGTCGCGTCGAGGTCGAGGGCGGCCTGCACGCGGGCTTCCCAGGGGTCGTCAGTCACGGGGCCTCCTCACGAGCGGGCCGAACTTCGGTTTGCGGAGCGGTTCGCGCGCAATCTTCTTCTGAAGTTCACCTATGCCGTAGAGGAGGGCTTCGGGGCGCGGCGGGCAGCCGGGGATGTAGACGTCGACCGGGATGATCTGGTCGACGCCCTTGGTGACGCAGTACGAGTCCCAGTAGGGCCCGCCGGTGTTGGAGCAGGCGCCGAAGGAGATGACGTACTTCGGCTCGGGCATCTGCTCGTAGAGGCGCTTGATCGCCGGTGCCATCTTGTCCGTCACCGTGCCCGAGACGACCATGAGGTCCGCCTGGCGCGGCGAGTGCGCGAACGGGATGACCCCGAGGCGCATGAAGTCGTGGCGGCTCATCGAAGCTGCGATGAACTCGATCGCGCAGCACGCGAGCCCGAAGTTGAAGACCCACAGCGAATAGCGCCGGCCCCAGTTCAGGACGAACCGGATCGGCTCGCCGAGGATGTTCGTTTCCGTTGGCCGCGAAGGGAACGGGAGTTTCACCGCCATCGCAGGACCCCTTTCCGCCAGGCGTAGGCGAGGCCGAGGGCGAGCACGCCCACGAACACGCCCATCTCGACCGCCGCCGCAGGCCCGAAGGCCCGGAACACGGCGGCCCACGGGAACAGGAACACCGCCTCGACCGCGAAGAGCACGAACAGGAACGCGTACACGTAGTACCGGATCTGGACCTGCGCCCAGTCCTTGCCGACGGGATCGACGCCGCACTCGTACGTCAGGCCCTTCTCCTTGGAAGGGGCGCTGGGTCGCAGGAGCCGGTTGGCGGTCATAGCGGCCGCGACGAACGCGAATCCGGCGAGCAGGAGCACCCCGAACACGGCGTAATCGCTCAACCGGTCGGTGTCCATGACCACACCTTAATGCCGCACAGCGGCTCGCGATACCCGTGCGCGCGGGGGAATCGACGCGATTCCGAGCGGACTTTGAGGAAGTTCGGCGCACCGGGCGCAACCGGTCGGCACGCAGCGACGTGTGTTGTACGAAGAGGATTCACTCGACCGCACCGCGGCCTCCCCATCATGGGGCCGCGCGCGAACGCACAGGTAATAGAATGGGATCACCGCACATGACCGCCGCCGGCGCACCGACGCTGCTCCGGGCCGACGCCGGGTACGCCACGATGCTGCTCGACCGGCCCGTGGACCCCGGCTACGCCGAGGGGGGCGCGGCCGCTCCGGTCGTTGAGAGGATTGTCGACATAACGACCCCGCCTCGCATCTCCCCCTTCGCTGACGCGACAATGGTTGCCGCCGGGCACGAACCCGAAGACCCGGACGATTCCCTTGTCCCACCGACCTGCGCTGGAGCGGATGTGCGAACGGAGGCGGACTTCGCCGACCTCTACGAGAAGCATTTCTCGGAGCTCGCGGCCCAGGTATGCGCCTACCTCGGTGACGCCACCGAAGCCCAGGACCTCGTTCAGGAAGCTTTCCTAAGGGCCTGGCAGCGCTGGGAGAAGGTCGGCGGCTACGAGGAGCCGGTCGCGTGGGTCCGCCGCGTCGCGTGGAACCTCGCCACGAGCAGGCACCGCCGCAACCAGGTGGCGCGCAAGTTCCTCCAGAAGTCCTCGGCGCCCGAGCTCGCCCCGGCCGCCAGCCCCGACCACGTCGCGCTCGTGGCCGCGCTCAAGCAGGTCCCGGCCAAGCGGCGCCAGGCGCTCGTCATGCACTACATGGCCGACATGACGGTGGCCTCGATCGCCGCCGCGACCGGCGCGAAAGAGGGCACCGTGAAGTCCTGGCTGCACCGCGGCCGCAAGGAACTCGCCGTGCTGCTCACCGACCCCGGTGCCGACGCGAGGCCCGCCAAGGCCGCGAAGGCCGCCCCCGAGGCCGACCCCGACACCATGCCCATCCGCATCAAGCGCGCCCTGCCCGGCGCGCAGCGAACCGCGCGCGCCGCGAACCGCCGAGCTTCCGTGAAGGAGGACCGCTCATGACCGTCGACCCTGAGGACGACATGGTCGCAGCGGCGTTCGCGAGCTTCAAGGCGGAGTCCGCCGCGCAGTTCCCGCCGCCGCCGGTCAACGAGCTGCTCGGCCGCGCCCCGGCCGCGCGCCGCCGCCGCCTCGTGTCGCTGGCCGCCGTCGTCGGCGCCTGCACCGCGGTGACCGCGGGCGGTTTCGCCGTGGCCTCCACGATCGGCCCGATCACGTTCGGCCCCGAGCCCGCGACCGAGAAGACCACGGTCGCCGAGTCCTCCTCGTCCGAAGAGACCCCGACGCTGAGCATCGGCGACCCGGCCAGCCCGCAGTCCTCCGGCGGCGAAGGCGAGACGCCGACGACCGCGCCCTTGAGCGAGTCGTTCATCGTCATCCCCGAGAACGCCGACTGGGACGCGGCCCCGGACGAGTGGAGCCAGGACTGCGGCACCGGCCCGCAGGAGGCCGACCTCGAGACCTGGACGATCACGGCCGAAACCGGCTGGCAGATCGTCGACTCCGCGCAGCACGCCGATATCGCCGTGAGCGACTACCAGTACGCGTACGGGACCCTGCTCGACCTCGACGCCGACGGCGAGATGGACGACGTGCTCCTCGAGCTCGCCTGCGGCGACACCGCGAGCGGCATCGGGGCGTTCACCTGGGTCGAGTCCGAGTCCACGCTCGAACTGCTCGCCTGGGTGTGGGAGCCCGCCGGCTCGAACGAGACGGTCGCGATCCAGTCCGTCGAGGACGGCGTCATCGGGCTCGGCGGCTACGACGTCCACCCGTCGACCTGGTCCTCCGAGTACGTGTGGGACCCGGCGGCCGAGGACTTCACGCTCATCGAGGACCAGGCGACCGGGTCGCCGACGCCGACCGAGAGCTCGACCAGCTCGGCCCCCGCCGAGACCCCGAGCGCCGACGAGAGCGCCGACTCGACGGCCTCCACCGAGTCCTGATAGGAGACACGAACCGGGGTCGGATTCACGACTCCGGCGTGTCGCCGCGCGCCGCCGCCGTCCACGATCCGGGACGGCGGTCGGCAGCAAACCGGGCCCCGGGAAGCCGAAACGAGAGGTCCAGGTCACTATGGGCCCCTCAGTGTCTCAGCATGTGAGTCGGATCGCTGAAAGTGGTGTCGCCTACATCGCGCCCGCGTCGCAGGGTTGGCATCGCGAGGTGACGCCCGCGTAGCATCGCAAGTAGCAGACACGGCGGAGCCCCGCTCCCCGACCGAAACGCCGCAGTCCTTGCGTGCCCCAGAACCCGCATGAGGAGATCTAGGTGAATACCGTCCGGCAGCTCGACCGGGTCGTCATCCGCTTCGCAGGGGACTCCGGCGACGGGATGCAGCTCACGGGTGACCGCTTCACTGCGGAGACCGCCAAACTCGGCAACGACTTGTCGACGCTCCCGAACTACCCCGCCGAGATCCGGGCGCCCGCCGGAACGCTCCCGGGCGTGTCGAGCTTCCAGATCCACTTCGCGGACACCGACATCCTCACCCCGGGCGACCAGCCCGAGGTGCTCATCGCGATGAACCCCGCGGCGCTCAAGGCGAACCTCGGCGACCTCAAGCCCGGCGGCACCATCGTCGTCAACACCGACGAGTTCACCAAGCGCAACCTCACCAAGGTCGGCTACGACGCGAACCCGCTCGAAGACGGCTCGCTCGAGGACTACCAGGTGCACGCCGTCGCCCTCGCGACCCTGACCATCGGCGCGCTCGCCGAGCACGAGGTCTCGAAGAAGGACGCCGAGCGCTCGAAGAACATGTTCGCGCTCGGGCTCGTCTCGTGGATGTACTCGCGGCCCATCGAGGCCAGCGAGGAGTTCCTGCGCGGCAAGTTCAAGGCCAAGCCCGCCATCGCGGAGGCGAACATCGCCGCGCTCAAGGCCGGGTGGAACTACGGCGACACCACCGAGGCGTTCGCCGTCCGCTTCGAGATCCCGCCGGCGAAGCTCAAGTCGGGCACCTACCGGAACATCACCGGCAACCAGGCCCTGGCCTGGGGCATCACCGCCGCCGGTGTCGCATCGGGCCTGCCGGTGTTCCTCGGCGCGTACCCGATCACCCCGGCCAGCGACATCCTGCACGAGCTGTCGAAGCACAAGCGCTTCGGCGTCACCACCGTGCAGGCCGAAGACGAGATCGCGGCCGTCGGCGCGGCCCTCGGCGCCTCGTGGGGCGGGGCGCTCGGCGTCACCACCTCCTCGGGCCCGGGCATCGCGCTCAAGTCCGAGACGATCTCGCTCGCCGTCTCGCTGGAGCTGCCGCTCCTCGTCGTCGACGTCCAGCGCGCCGGGCCCTCCACTGGCCTGCCGACCAAGACCGAGCAGGCCGACCTCGTGATGGCCATGTTCGGCCGCCACGGCGAGGCCCCGATCGCGGTCCTCGCGCCGCAGTCCCCTTCGGACTGCTTCGACATCATGGTCGAGGCCGCGCGCATCGCGCTCGCCTACCGGACCCCGGTCATGGTCCTCTCGGACGGGTACATCGCCAACGGCGCCGAGCCGTGGCGCCTCCCCGAGACCGCCGAGCTGCCCGACATCTCCGTCGAGTTCGCGACCGAGCCGAACGGCACCGACAAGGCCGGGGAGCCGGTCTTCCTGCCGTACCAGCGCGACCCCGAGACGCTCGCGCGCCCGTGGGCCGTGCCCGGCACGCCCGGCCTGCAGCACCGCATCGGCGGCATCGAGAAGGCCGACAAGACCGGCGACATCTCGTACGACCCGGCCAACCACGACTTCATGGTGCGCACCCGCGCCGCGAAGATCGCCGGGATCGACGTGCCCGACCTGGAACTGGACGACCCGACTGGCGATGCCAACGTGCTCGTCCTCGGCTGGGGCTCCACGTGGGGCCCGATCGGCGCGGCCGTGCGGGCCCTGCGCGACAAGGGCGTCTCCGTCGCCCGCGCGCACCTGCGCCACCTCAACCCGATGCCGAAGAACACCGGCGAGGTCCTCGCGCGCTACGACAAGGTCGTCGTGCCCGAGATGAACCTGGGCCAGCTCACCATGCTGCTGCGCTCGAACTTCCCGGGCACCGATGTGGTCGGCTACAACCAGGTGCGCGGCCTGCCGTTCACCTCCAACGAACTCCAGGACGCCATCGAGGAGGTCATCAAGAATGGCTGACGTCAAGCTCGACGCCCCCAAGCTGAAGGCCAAGGACTTCAAGTCGAGCCAGGAGGTGCGCTGGTGCCCCGGCTGCGGCGACTACGCCATCCTCGCCGCCGTCCAGTCGTTCCTGCCCGAGCTGGGCCTGGAACGCGAGAAGATCGCGTTCATCTCCGGCATCGGCTGCTCCTCGCGGTTCCCGTACTACCTCAACACGTACGGCCTGCACTCGATCCACGGCCGCGCCCCTGCCATCGCCACGGGCCTGGCGACCTCGCGCCCCGACCTGTCGGTGTGGGTCGTCACCGGTGACGGCGACGCGCTGTCGATCGGCGGCAACCACCTCATCCACGCGCTGCGCCGCAACGTGAACCTGAAGATCCTGCTGTTCAACAACCGGATCTACGGTCTCACCAAGGGCCAGTACTCCCCCACCTCCGGGCCGGGCACGCTCACCAAGTCGAGCCCGATGGGCTCGGTGGACGCGCCGTTCAACCCGCTGTCGCTCGCTTTGGGCTCCGAGGCCACGTTCGTGGCCCGCACGCTCGACTCCGACCGCGCGCACCTGCAGGAGGTGCTGCGGGCCGCCGCCGAGCACGAGGGCAGCGCGTTCGTCGAGATCTACCAGAACTGCCCGATCTTCAACGACGGCGCGTTCGAGGTCCTGAAGAACCCGGAGACCCGCGACGAGTCGATCATCCGGCTCCAGGACGGCGAGCCGATCGCCTTCGGCGACAAGGTCGTCGTGCAGTCCGGCTACGGGCTCCAGGTCAAGGACGCTTCCGAGGTCGACGCTGCCGACGTGGTCGTCCACAAGTCGGATGTGGACGACCCGGCCTACGCGTTCGCGCTGTCGCGCCTGTCGGGCATCGCGCTCGACCACACCCCGATCGGCGTGTTCCGCAACGTCAAGCGGCCCACGTACGACGCCGGTGTGCGCCAGCAGGTCGACGAGGCCGCCGCCGGAGTCGACCGCAAGGAGGCCCTCGACCGGCTCCTGCACTCGGGCGACACCTGGACCGTGCTGTAAACAAGCATTAGAAAGCGGGCCGGACCCTTCGGGGGTCCGGCCCGCTTTCGTGCTGCACTGCTTAGCTTTCGAGGATCTCCTGGGCCTGGGTCAAGATCCCGCGGACCTCCTCCTGCCAGGCGTACACCTCGGTCTCGATCGACAGGTAGTACTCCTCCTGCGTATCGCCCCAGGCCTTCTCTGCGGTCTCGCGGTAGCCGGTCTCGTCGCCGCACTCGGCGAGCTCGACCGCGAACGCGATCTCGAACGCCAACTGGTCCTCGAACTCGGTCGGGGCGTCCTCGGGCAGGTCCGGGTGGTCGTGGACGTCGGCCTCGCCTTCGTAGAGCTCCCAGAAGTAGTCCGTGGTCGGGAGAACGCCCTCGTCGTCGAACTCCCAGCCGGGGTGCCCGTGCTCGGCGAGGCACTCGACCAGCTCGCCCTGGACGCCGGTGATCCGCTCCTCGTAGAGGATGTCGAACTCCTCGTAGGCCGCGGCGTCGTCCACCGGGTTCACCGGACGCCAGGACCAGGTCGCCTCCCGGTACTCCTCGCCTTCGGGGGTCTCGTTGAGCCGCAGCGCGTCGCCGTAGAGCGCGTCGATCATCTCGCGCTGGCACCCGCCCGGTTCGGGCTCCACGTAGTCGAAGTCGTCGAGGTCGATCGCGCCTTCGGTGCCGCCGTTGTCCTCCGGTGCCTCGGCGCCGATCAGGTAGCCCCACTCCTGCGCCGCGGCCGCCTCGCCGAAGTAGGCGACGTACCAGCCGTACTGCGCTGCGGGGGAAAGCGCCTCGAACTCGGCGTTGTCAAAGCTGCTGCCGCCTCCGCCCGCTTCGGGCGAGAACTCGTCGGTCTCGTAGCCCTTGAACGCCGCGTACTCCTCGGCCAGGTCGGAGCCCGCGCCCTCGTCGGTGAACCGCCAGGAGCCGAGCCCGTACTTCTGGGCCTCATCGAGCTGGGGGAGCCAGTTCCCCCAGTCGTCCTCGCCGAACAGCGCCTCCTGCTCCTGAGGTTCGGTGACCGAGAAGAACAGCTGGTCGTGGACCGGGTGGCCCGCCTCCAGGAGGCAGTCCTGGATGATCCGGTTCTCCGCCGACTCCAGTTCGTACAGAAGGCGACTGCTCTCGTTGACCATGTCGACCAGGCGCGGCTCCTCGAACACCTCGCCCGCGCCCTCGGCCCCGCCGCCGCCCTGCGGGTCGTCGGTGCAGGCGGCGGCCGCCAAGGCCAGCGCGCAGACGATGAACCCGGCTTTGCTCTTGCGCAGCATCGATCCGCGTTCCTCTCGGTGAAGTCGTCACGACTCCCTGAGTACGCGTGCCGCGGATGCTCCGGTTGCCCGGCCTAGACCAGCGGTTCGAGCTCCATGGCCGCGGCGCGCAGGCGCTCGGAGAGGTCGGGCCAGGACGTGCGGATCTCCTGCAGCGGCAGCGCGACCGCGAAGACGATCCGGTCGGAGGGCGAGTCACCCACGCGCACCACGACTCCCGCGCAGCCGACGCCTTCGCGGAACTGGCCCATCTCGGCGAACACCCCGGACTCGCTGTAGACGGCCAGGTCGTGTTCGAGGGCGTCCGGTTCGACAAGGGTGCGGCGCGTGAACGGGCGCATCCCGGCGGACTTGAGGAAGCGGTCGCGCTCGTGCGGCTGCAGCGTGGCGAGGAGGGCCTTGCCGAGCGCGGTCGCGTGGGCGCCGTCGTCGAAGCCGACGATGAGCTCTTCCACGTGCGGGCTGCGGTTGCCTTCGATGACATCCGTGACGGCCGGGCGGCCCTCCACGAAGCGGGCGATGAAAGTGGAGTAGCCGGTCTCGGTCGACATGCGGCGCATGAACTCGCCGCACGTGCTCGGCCCGGCGATCGCGCGGGTCAGCTCGGAGTAGCGGTCGGAGACTTCGAGGCCGAGCGTGTAGCGGCCGTTCTCGTCGCGGCGCAGGTAGTGCTCGTAGACGAGCGTGCGCAGGAGGTTGTACGCGGTGGCGCGGTTGAGGCCGCACTCGAACGCGATGCGCGGGGCCGTGACGCCCGCGGGGTGGTTGCCCACGAGCTCCATGATGCGCAGCGCCCTTTGGACGCTCTGGATCATCTTGGTCGGCTCGCCCTGCGAGCTCGGGAAGGCGCTGGCCGCCGATGCCTTGGCGGGCTTGTGGTCCGGCGCCGCGGGCCGGACCCTGGTCGCCCGCTTCCGGGGCGCGCCTGAGTAGTTCGGGACGCCGCTCTGCGGTTCGTCCCCTGGTCGCCGCTGCTCCACCATGCCGCCGCTCCAATTTGCACCAGTTGGTCCGACGTGGGGCGCCAGGGGTGGCACCGGTCGGACCGGTCGTGTTCTAACTATATAAACAAGGGCCGGTTGCGTCACAGTCACGGAGAGGGCAATATCTAAGTGTCAGCACCGTTCGCGGTCCGGTTCACCGGTCGCGGACAACCCGCGGCGGCGGCGTCGAGTCCCCACCAAACTTCCTCGTCGCCGCCGCGGAACATTCGAATAACCGAAACGCGGCGGCTCCCTCCCACCAGGGCCGCCGCGTTTCGTTCGCCATGGCTTGAACGAAGTGCACCGGTCCGTCGTAAGAGAACGCTGTCGTACAAACGCAACAGTCGCACACGCTGTGTGTCGGAGTCAAGACAGATCACGCGAACGGGCGACGCACCTTCACGATCCCGCGTTGTGCGACCAATCTGGTTATCAGATAAGCGGAGTACGGTTGCCGTCGTGTCCACCTCCGCACCGGCTCGTCCCCGTACGTCCACCACCGTCACCGCCGCCATGACCGTCCAGGTCGCCGCCGTCCTCCCGCTCTTCCTCTTCGGCGGGCTCGCCGTGCAGATCGCCGCCGAGCTCGGCATGGGCCTCAGCGCCATCGGCTGGATCTCCGGCGCGTACTTCACCGTCACCGCCGCGACCACCGTGCCCTCCGGGCGGCTCGTCGACCGCTTCGGCGCGCTCGTCACCGCCCGCACCGCCATCGGCATGTCCGCCGCCGGGCTCCTCGGCGTCGCCGCGTTCGCGCACGACCCGGTCGTGCTCACCGTCTTCATGGTCCTGTGCGCCCCCGCGAACGGCCTCGGCCAGCTCGCGTCGAACACCGTGCTCAGCGAATGGGCGCCGCACGGGCGCCGCGGCCTGCTCTTCGGCGCCAAGCAGGCCTCGGTGCCGCTGTGCACCATGCTCGGCGGCCTCAGCGTGCCGCTCGTCGCGCTCACCCTCGGCTGGCGCTGGGCGTTCGTCATCGGCGCCGGACTCGTCCTGCTCGCGCTCATCCCGCTCGCCGGGCTCGGGCGGCCCGCCGTGCGCCCCAAGAACAAGGCCGCGCGCTCCTTCGACCCGCAGCTCGTCCTGTTCGCCGTGGCGACGTTCCTCGGCGCGCTCGCCGCCACCCCGATCGGGACGTTCGCGACTACGTTCACCGTCGACATCGGCGGCTCCGAGAGCTACGCCGGGCTCGTCCTCATGATCGGCGGCATCGCCGGGGTCATCGGCCGCACCGGCTTCGGCGCGCTCGCCGACGTGCGCCGCGGCGGCGAGTTCCAGATCATCGCGCTCATGCTCACCGCCGGGGCCGCAGGGCTCGCCACGTACCTGTTCGAGCTGCCGTGGCTCCTGCCGTTCGGCACCGCCGCCGCGTACGGGCTCGGCTGGGCCTGGCCGGGGCTGATGAACCACGCGGTCGTCCAGCGGTACGCGGACGCCCCGGCGCTGGCGACCTCGGTGACGCAGACCGGGATCTTCCTCGGCGGCGCGGTGGGCCCGATCGGCTTCGGGCTCATCGTCGACCACTTCGGCTGGGCCACCGGGTGGACGGCCGCGGTGGCGGCCATGGCGGCGTCGGCCCTGTTCATCGTGGCGGGCAGCACGGTCGGCAAACGCCTCGCGCATTGACGTTCCTCGTTGCGGCGCGCGCGACTCCCGGATCCCGTGCCGAACGGTCCGGCGCGTGAACACGATAAGGTGAGGCGGTGGTGACCACCCGACGCGCCCAGACCGCGCTGACCTTCTCCGACGAGGCCTTCGCCGAAGAGATCCGAGCTTCGCTCGATCTCGTCGAGGAACGACTGCTCAAAGCGGTCGACACCGACCAGCCGCTGCTGCGCCAGTCCGGGTCCCACCTCATCCGCGCGGGCGGGAAGCGCTTCCGGCCGATGCTGACCCTCGCGTGCGCGCACCTGGGCGACCCGCACCGCCCCGGCATCCTCGACGCCGCCGTCGCGCTCGAGCTCACGCACCTCGCCACGCTCTACCACGACGACGTCATGGACGAGGCGCTCGTGCGCCGCGGCGCCCCCAGCGCGAACGCCCGCTGGGACAACTCGGTCGCGATCCTCACCGGCGACTACCTGTTCAGCCAGGCCGCGCAGATGATGGCCGACCTCGGCATCGAGGCCGTGCGCCTCCAGGCGTCCACGTTCGCGCGGCTCGTGCGCGGCCAGATCAACGAGACCATGCCGCAGCCCGAGGGCATCGACCCCGTCGAGTGGCACCTGGAGATCCTGTCGGAGAAGACCGGCTCGCTCATCGCCACGTGCGCCAAGTTCGGCGCGTGGTTCGCGGGCGCCTCGAAGGAGACCATCGCGACCGCCGAGGAGTTCGGCGAGGTCATCGGTGTCGCGTTCCAGATCGCCGACGACATCATCGACATCGCCTCGGACTCCTCCGGCAAGACCCCCGGCACCGACCTCCTCGAAGGCGTCCCGACCCTCCCGGTCATCTACGCGCTCGCCGGGGACGACCCGTCCGAAACCCGACTCAGGGAGCTCGTCGCGGGGCCCGTCCCCGAGGCCGACCTCCCTGAAGCGCTCGCGCTCCTGCGCGCCTCGAACGCCCTCGACCAGGCGAAAGCCACGCTCCTGCAGTACCAGGAGCGGGCCCGGACCCTCGCGAAGGCCCTCCCCGAAGGGCCCGCGCAGAAGGCCCTGGTGGACATCTGCGAGTACATGCTGGCACGCGACGCGTGACATCTTCGGCCGGGAACCTGCCATAATCGTCCGTATGCTCTAGTGCCCGGGGACGACACGAGGAGGCGAAGATGGCCATGACCCTCGCACGGAATACAAACGGTACAACTGACTATGATGGTGCGGAACGGGAGTTTCACGCACAACTCGCCATTGCGGACGAGATGGAGGCTCCCGGACACAATATCGAGGTCTTCGGGGGGAACATCGTCGTGTCGCCGTTTTCTCGCTGGTCGTACGCGAAACCGATGAGATCGGTTCTCCGCCAGTTGGATGGACACGCGCCGACGGGTTACGACGCTATGGGCGAGCCGTTCAAGTTCATCTTCCCCACGACACACGGGGCCGTCGGTCCGGATATCTTCGTCGTGGACTTGGATATCGCCGAGAACGACACCCCTTTCGCCCCTTGCGAATCACTGGCCCTGGTCGGCGAGATGACGTCGCCGTCGACCCGCGGTAACGACCTGACCTACAAACTCGACATCTACGGTCAGTCCGTTCCGATCTATGTGCTCTTTGACATGAAGAAACAGCAGGTCACGGTCTACTCAGAACCGTCCGACCGCGGCTACCGCACCCAGACCACGGCCCCCTTCGGCGACCCGGTCCGCGTTCCGGCCCCCTTCGACTTCGAACTCGACACCACGGCCTTCACCAAGTAGCCCGGCCCTAGAGGGGGACGCCGGCTTCGAGGTGGTCGAGGCAGCGGTTCATGGTGGTTTCGAGGTCGTGCTTGGTGCCTTCGGTTGCGGCCCAGGTGCTGATGGCGACGGTCCAGGAGGCGACGACGAGGGCCGTGAAGTGGCGGACTTCGAGTTCGTCCGGTGAGCGGCCGGTGCGTTCGGCGACCATGCGGGCCAGGAGTTCCTCGGTTACGGCGGTCTGCTGGCCTTGGCGGGCGCGGAGGGCCGGGACGGCGAAGATCAGGCGGACGCGGCGGCGGACCCGGGCGATGTCCGCTTCGGTGAACTCGGCGAAGAGGACCGCGAGGACCTGGCGGAGCGCTGCCAACGGCGGATCGTCCTCGGAGCTGCTCTCGAAGACGTTCACGATCAGCGGGTCGTACTCGTCCTGCACGACCACGTCCTCTTTCACCGGGAAGTAGCGGTAGAAGGTCGAGGGGGAGACGCCTGCGGCCGCGGCGATCTGCTCGATCGTCGTTGCTTCGTAGCCTTGCTCGTCGAAGAGCCGCAGGGCCTCCTCCTGCAACCGGTGCAGGGTCTCGATCTTCTTGCGCTCACGCAGCCCGGGACGGTTCATGCTGCGATTGTGCCTCTTCGGCGCCCGGGCGTTTCGGGAACCTCGGGCCCGCCGCGCACGCGACCACGACCGCGAGGACCGCGCAGACCAGGAACACCGCGCCCATCCCGTCGGTGAACGCCGCGAACGCGGTGCCCGCGGTCTCCGGGGAGCCGAGCGCTTCGGCAACGGCCGCGGCACCGGCGACGGAGTCCTCGGCGGCCTTCTCGGCCTCGGCCGGGAGCGGCGGCAGATCGAGCTCGGCCCGGTAGACGCTGGAGGCGACCGAACCGAACACGGCCACGCCGATCGCGCCGCCGGTCTGGCGCAGGGTCTGCATCAGGGCGGAGCCGATCGCGGCGCGGTCGGCGGGGAGTGCGGCGAGGACGGCGTCCGTGGCGGGCACGAGCGACATGCCGAAGCCCGCGCCGAGGACCGCGAGCCAGGCGGCGACCAGGCCGAAGCCCGTGCCGGGGTCGGTGGCCGTGGCGAGGGCGCACCCGGCGGCGGAGAGCGCCAGGCCCGCGACGACGGTGAACCGGTACCCGAAGCGGGCGGCGAGCCGTTCGGCCCCGAGGCCGCCGACCATGAGGCCGCCGATCATCGGCAGCAGCCGCAGGCCCGTCCCGAACGCGGAGTGGCCCTCGACGATCTGGAGGTACTGGGGCACTAGGAACAGCGCGCCCATCATGAGCATCGACGCGGCCGTCGCGATCATCGAGCCCCAGAGGAAGGCCCGGTCGCGGAAGAGCCCGAGGTCGACCATGGGAGCGGAGGCGCGGGCCTGGGAGACGACGAACGCCGTGATGAGGACGAGCCCGCCGATGCCGCCCACGAGCGTCGGGGTCGAGAGCCAGCCGTCCACGGGCGCCTCGATGACGCCGTAGACCAGGGCGGCCAGCCCGGTCACGGCCGCGAGTGTGGCGAAGCGGTGCAGCTTCGGGGCGTTGCGGTCGGTGGACTCGGGGAGCAGGAACGCGATCGCGAAGAACCCGATCACGATGAGCGGCAGGTTGATGAGGAAGACCGAGCCCCACCAGTAGTGCTCCAGGAGCCAGCCGCCGAGGAGCGGGCCGAGCGGGAGGCCGATCGCCATCCCGGCGGTCAGCAGGGCGACCGCGCGGGTGCGTTCGGCGCCGCTGAACATGCTGGGCACCACCGCGATCGAGACGGGCATGACCACGGCCGCGCCGACGCCCATGAGGGCGCGGGCCACGATGAGCGTGCCGACCGAGTCCGCGATGGTGGCGAGGCCGCAGGCGACGCCGAAGATCGCGAGCCCGGCGAGGAGGACCTTCTTGCGGCCGAGCCGGTCGCCGAGGAGTCCTGCGGGCAGCAGGAGGGCGGCCAGCGCGACGATGAAGGCGTCGACGATCCACTGCAGGTCGGCCGTCGAGGCGTCGAGGTCGACGGCGAGGGTCGGGAGGGCGACGTTGAGGATCGTGACGTCGAGGCCGACGACGAGCAGGCCGAACAGGAGCGAGAGAAGGGCCCACCAGCGACGGCGGGCGGATACGGGTGCCATGGCGCCTCAATTCTGGAAGTAACTGTCATTTGACAGTAGCTATCAGAATTTCGGCTGTCAAGCCGGCCCGAACTGTGTCCGGATCGTTCGTGTTCTGGATCGCACCGGGTCCCTGGGGGTGGCCGGGGTTCGCTATCGTTCAAAGGTCGCTTTCCCCAGGAAGCGGCGCCCCCAGTTCCGACCTGGTGTCGACTGCGTAAGTCCTCCGGGCACAATTACGGCTCGCAAGCTTCGCCGAGGGCGCGATCCTTCGGCCGCGTTTCCGCTGCCGAGAAGGGAGCGCAGTGCGACCCCGACACCACGGGCCCTCTGCCAAGCCGAAGTCCGTCCTCGCCGCGCAAGGCGTCATCTGGCTCCAGTTCGCGGCGATCGTGCTGCTCTACTCGATCGGCGTCCGGTTCCTCTTCGACGCCACCAGGTCCTCGTCGAGCCACGACTCGATGCTCGACGTGATCGGCTCGATCGACCTCGAACGGCTGGTCACGATCCTCCTGAGCGTCGCCGTCACGGTCTCGATGCCGTTCATCGCCACGCGCCTCGGCCGCCGCCGCGCCCACGCGGTGAAGGCCGCGTGGTGGGCGCTGGCGATCGTCCCGGCCGCGATGTACCTGTGGATTCTGGGCCGCGCCTACTTCGCGACGTTCCCGGACGAGGCGCCCTTCTTCGTCAGCGCCGCCGCCATGCTCGTCGTGTGCGGCTCCTTCCCCACCGCGACGCTCCTGCTGCTGCGTTCCAAGGCGTCCAAGGCCTGGTTCGCCGCGGAGGAGCTGTTCGAGGAGATCGACCGCGAACTCGCCGAGACCGGGGAGCTCGAGACGGTCGAGTCCCGCTAGCAGGCATAGCAGAAGCCGCGGAGAACCGGAGTTCTCCGCGGCTTTTCGCTGCGCTGCTAACCGAACTGGCAGCAGATGTTGTAGCCCCGGGCCGCCCAGAAGCTGGTCGGGTTCGGGTTGGTCAGGGTCGGGTCGCCGACGCTCGGCGCCGCGGCGGTCTGGCGGCCGTTGCGCATCTCGACGTGGGTGTGGGCGCCGCCGGAGGAGCTGACGCCGCGCCAGTCCTCGACGCCGACCTTCTCCCCTACGGAGATGACCGTACCGACGCCGACCGTGGGGTCGAGGTGCAGGTAGACGATGGTCTTGTCGAGGCTCGAGTTGTAGACGGCGAGGGTCGAGAGGCCGCCGGAGCCGCGGGCGCCCTCGGTCATGCGGACCACGGTGCCCGAGACCGGCGCGTACACGTTCGCGCCGACGGTGTGCGCGATGTCGACGCCTTCGTGGCGGCCCGAGGTGGTCGTGTAGCCGTCGAAGTAGGCGGTGATGGCCGCCGACGAGGAGTGGTAGACGGCGTACTCGAGGTTGTCGGAGGCGGTGCCGCTGACGCCGAAGAGGTGGGCGGCGTTCTCGTTCTTCAGGTAGTCGCGGAGGTTGGCCTCGGCGCCGGGGCTGAAGTTGTCGATCGGGCCGCTGTAGCCGCTGTTGTAGAAGACGGTGATGTAGCGGCTCGTGCGGTTCCAGGCCGAGGCGGCGTTGTTCTTGACGCACTGGCCTTGGCCCGCACCGGCGCTGACGAACTTGTAGCAGCCGGTGCCGGTCCCGTAGTCGCTGATGGACCCGGTGAAGTCGCTCAGCGACCCGGACGTGTCGCTGTTGTAGTAGAGGCAGAACTCACCGGTCTCGCACACGCCGTTGCGCGGCGTCGCGGCCTGCGCGGGGGCGACGAGGGCGAGCGCGGCAACGGCACCGGTCACGGCCGCCACGACCAGCGCGAGCAGGCCGCGCCGCTTCGATTGGGTCCATCTCATGACTGCTCCTAGGGGAGGAAGGGAAGTCGATCGAATCCAATCCAGAATGTGGCAAGAATCTCCATACGTCAAGCGTCGGTTGAAGAAATTCTTCGTTTCGTGGGAGTGGCCGACCGCTTGAGAGAGAAGCGGTTCCAGGCCAGTTGGAGCAGCCCCGCCGCGGCGGGGACCGCGAAGAGGGCCAGCAGCCAGCTCGTGGCCGGATCGCCGCCCGGGTAGTGGTTGAGGAACCAGAACATGTTGCCGAGGCACAGGAGCGCAGTGGCGCCGTAGACGATCCGGCGGCCTTCGGCACGGATCGCGGCGAGCGCGAAGCACAGTGCGGCCGTGCCGAACCCGATCCGCATCTCGATGGTGGGGTCCTCCGAGACGAAGAGCGCCGACAGCACGATCAGCAGGTGCACCGACTGCATGAGCACCACGAGCGCGATCTCTCCCGCGATGCCGTCGACCCGCGACTTCGGTGTTCTCCATGCCGCCCAGACCAGGGCGACGCCGAAGAGCGGGAGCATGCCGCCGTCGAGCCCCCAGACCGCGGTCAGGGCCCACTCGGGCAGGCCCCATTCGGCATAGCGCTCGAACACGCTCATGGGGAACATGATCGCGAGCGGTACCCCGGCGACGGCCACGCCCGCCCACGCGGCGGTTCGGACCGCGGAGTGCTTCGCCTTGACGGCGAGCGCGAACGAAACGACGCCGGAGAGCGCGAACGCGATCCCCGAAGGCCACAACGGGTAGGTGCCGACCCACCACAGCACGATCGCGGCGGCGAGGAAGACGGCGGCGGCGAGGCCGCCGAGGAGGTCGGTGAGGCGTCGGCTGCGCGGCGGCCTCTCGGTGCTGAGTGAAGTAGTCATGAAACCAGTGTCGACACCTGGTGCAACACCGCGACTACCGATTTCACGTCATCGTTGTAGGTTCCCCACAACGAAAGCCGCGAGATCGTCCGGTTCGGGGTCGGATTTTCTAGGAATCCGCCAAACGGAATCGGAGCGGATCTCGACGATTCGGTAAACGGAAAAGCCGCGGGGAGTGTTCCCCGCGGCTTTTGCGCTGCGTGCGTTAGGTGTTCAGGAAGGTGCTGGCCTGGTCGACGATGTCGAGGAGGAAGCCGGGCATGATCCCGAGGAGGATCGTGGCGGCCACGCCCGCGGCGACGACGGTGCCGGCCATGGGGCTCGGCAGGTTGACCGTGGGGGCGTCGGGCGCGGGCTCGTTGAGCCAGAGCAGGACGACCACCTTCAGGTAGGGGAACGCGAGGATCGCCGAGGAGACGACGCCGACGATCACGAGCCCGAGCTCGTCGGCCTGGAGGGCCGCGGTGAACAGGCTGAACTTCGCGGTGAAGCCGCTCGTGAACGGCAGGCCCGCAAGGGCGAGCATCAGGATCGTGACCACGACGGCCGTGCCCGGCGAGTTCTTGCCGAGCCCGGCCCAGCGCGCCAGGTGGGTGGCCTCCTCGTCGCCGTCGCGCACCAGCGAGACGACCGCGAACGCGGCGATCACGGTGAAGCCGTAGGCGGCCAGGTAGAACATGGTCTGACCGACCGCTTCGCCGAGGGCGATGACGCCGATCAGGAGGTAACCCGCGTTCGCGATGGAGCTGTAGGCCAAGAGCCGCTTGATGTTCCGCTGCGTCACGGCGAAGATCGCGCCGCCGAGCATCGTCGCCACGGCGATCACCGTGAGGATCAGGTGCCAGTCCCAGGCCGAGGACGAGAGGCCCACGTTGAAGACCCGCAGGAGGCCGCCGAAGGCCGCCACCTTGACGCAGGCCGCCATGAGCGCGGTGACCGGGGTCGGCGCGCCCGTGTAGACGTCGGGGGTCCACATGTGGAACGGGACCGCCGCGGCCTTGAAGAGCATCGCCACCGCGATCATCGCGACGCCGATGTACAGGAACAGGCGCGGCTGGCCCGAGTCGATACCGGCCCGGTTGATCCCTGCGAGATCGACCGTGCCGGCGAAGCCGAAGAGCATCGCCATGCCGTACACGTAGAACGCGGAAGCGAAGGCGCCCAAGAGGAAGTACTTGAGCGCGGCCTCCTGGCTGATGAGGCGGCGGCGCTTGGCGAGGCCGCACAGGAGGTACAGCGGGAGGCTGAGCATCTCCAGGGCCACGAACATGGTGAGCAGGTCGCCCGCGGTCACGAACATCATCATGCCGCCGACCGCGAAGAGCGTCAGCGGGAAGATCTCCGTCGCGCCGTCCTCGCGCCGCTGCGCCTTGTCCGCGGCCGAGTCCGCGACGACGGCCGCTTCGGCCACGAAGTCGCCGCCTCTCGTCGTGCGGCGTTCGGCCAGGAGCAGGACCGCGATGACCGCGAGCACTGCGAGCGTCCCCTGGAGGAACAGGCCGGGGCCGTCCAGGACCACCGAGCCGATGTCCGTGCCTTCAAGGGAGAACGCGGTCCCGCTCTTGCCCGCGTTCAGCACCACGGCGACGAACGCGGCGGCCAATGCGAGGACGGCGAGGCCGACCTGCACGACCAGCCTGCGGGCCTTGGGCACCGCCGCTTCCACGAGCAGGCCGCCGAACGCCGCAACGAACACGATGATCATGGGGGCCAGTCCGGCCCAGTCGATCTCGAGCCCCGCTTGCTGGGCCTCATTCATTGGTGACTCCTTCGGCGGCGGGCAGGTCCTCCGGCGAGCCGGAGATGAAGAGGAGCGTGTTGTCCACGGCCGGTTCGACCGTGTCGATCAGCGGCTGCGGGAAGAACCCGAACCCGAGGATCGCGATCACCAGCGGCGCGACGAGCGCCTTCTCGCGCATCGTGAGGTCGCGCTTCATCGCGGGCAGCTCGTCGAGCGCCGGGTTCCGGTCGCCCTGCATGGTGCGCTGGTACATCCAGATCACGTACGCGGCGGCGAGGATGATGCCGAGCGTCGCGAGGACCGCCACCGGTTCGTTGCCGGTGAAGGCGCCGAACAGGACCAGGAACTCGGAGATGAACGGCGCGGTGCCCGGCAGCGAGAGCGACGCGAGCCCGGCGAACAGGAAGATCCCGGCGAGCACGGGCAGCGTCTTGGCGGCCCCGCCGTAGTCGTTGATCTGCGCGGAGCCGCGGCGGATCGCGAGGAAGCCCACGACGATGAACAACAGGCCCGTGGCGAGGCCGTGGTTGAACATGTAGAGGACCGCGCCCGTCGCGGAGGCCTGCGTGAACGCGAAGATCCCGAGGCCGATGAACCCGAAGTGCGCGATCGACGTGTACGCGACGAGGCGCTTCAGGTCGGTCTGCCCGATCGCGACGAACGCCGCGTAGACGACGCCGATGACGCTCATGCCGATGATCCACGGCGCGAACGTCTGCGTCGCATCGGGGAACAGCGGGATGCAGTAGCGCAGGATCGCGAACGTGCCGATCTTGTCCATCACGCCGACCAGGAGCGCGGCGACGGCGGCAGGTGCCGCGCCGCCCGCGTCCGGGAGCCACGTGTGGAACGGGAAGAACGGGGCCTTGATCGCGAACGCGAGGAAGAAGCCGAGGAACAGCCAGTTCTGCAGCGTCCCCGAAGCCATCGGCTCGGTGTCCACAAGGGTCTGCCAGTCGAAGACGCCGCCGTTGTTCACCCACAGACTGATGACGGCGACGAGCATGAACAGGCCGCCCAGCAGCGAGTACAGGAAGAACTTGACCGCCGCGTACTGCTTCTTCGGGCCGGTGCCGTAGGAGCCGATGAGGAAGTACATCGGGACGAGCATCGCTTCGAAGAAGAAGTAGAAGAGCAGGACGTTGGAGGCCAGGAAGGTCGCCAGCATCGCCGCCTCGAGCGCGAGGATCAGCGCGAAGAAGGCTGGGACCGAACGCTTCACGGCGTCCAGGTCGCGCCAGGCCGCGAGCATCGCGATCGGCGTCAGGCCCGCCGTGAGGATCACCATGAGCAGCGCGATGCCGTCCACGCCCCACGACAGGTTCAGGTCCCACGCGTCGATCCACGTGTAGGACTCCGTGAACTGGAGCCACGGCGCGCCCGCCGAGTAGTCGAAGCCGATCGCCACCAGAGCGGTGATGATCGCGACGACACCGGAGACCGCGAGCGCGGTCCAGCGGGCCGCGTCGGCGTTCTCGCGCCGGATCGACGCCACGACCACGGCCCCGATCAGGGGCACCGCGATCAGCGCCGAGAGCAACGGGAGTTCGTTCATTGGACGACCACCACCATGAGCGCGGCCACCACGATGACGGCGCCGGACAGAATGGACAGGGCATAGGTGCGCACGAAACCGGTCTGCACCACGAGCAGGCGGCGCGACGTGCCGCCGATCGCGGCCGACAGGCCGTTCACGGCGCCGTCGACGACCCGGCCGTCCATGGCGACCGAAGCGCTGGCGGCCAGGCGGCTCGGGCGTTCGAAGAGGCCGCGGTTGACGGCCTCGCCGCCGAGGTCGGCGCGGGCGACGCGCACCGGCCAGGCGGCGGCGCGCGGCACTTCGTCGGTGCCGTTGCGGAAGAGCAGCCAGCCGAGGCCGGCGCCCAGGACCACCACGATCGTGGTGGCGATGGTGACCTGCGCGTGGGTCAGGTGGCCGTGGACCTCGTGCGGCTCACCGAAGACCGGCACGAGCCAGTCGGCGACGCCGGTGGCCATGAGGCCGCCCGCGCCGAGCGAGCCGAGGGCCAAGAAGAGCAGCGGAATTGTCATGATCGCCGGGGACTCGTGCGGGTGCACGTCCTCGGTCCAGCGCTTGGGGCCGTGGAAGGTGAGCACGAACAGGCGGGTCATGTAGAACGCGGTGAGCGCGGCGCCCAGGAGCGCGGCGCCGCCGACGGCCCAGCCCTGCCAGCCTTCGCGGGCGAACGCGGAGGCGATGATCGGGTCCTTGGTCCAGAAGCCGGAGAACGGGAACAGGCCGATGATCGCGAGCCAACCGGCGGCGAACGTCGCGTACGTGACCGGCATGACCCGCCATAGGCCCCCGAAGCGGCGGATGTCGGTCTGGTCGTTCATGCCGTGCATGACCGAGCCGGAGCCGAGGAACAGCCCGGCCTTGAAGAAGCCGTGCGCCAGCAGGTGGATGATGCCGAGCGCGAACGCGCCGCCGCCGAGGCCGACCGCGAGGAACATGTACCCGATCTGGGAGACCGTGGACCAGGCGAGGACGCGCTTGATGTCGTCCTTCGCGCACCCGACGACCGCTCCGAAGAGGAGTGTCAGGGCGCCGACGATGACGACGGCGGTCTGGACGTCGGCGTTCAGGCTGAAGATGACGTGCGAGCGGGCGATGAGGTACACGCCCGCGGTGACCATGGTGGCCGCGTGGATGAGCGCCGACACCGGGGTCGGGCCCTCCATGGCGTCCGGGAGCCAGGTCTGGAACGGGAACTGGCCGGACTTGCCGCAGGCGGCCGCGAGGAGCAGCAGCCCGATGGCGAGGCTCGTCCCGGTGGAGAGCGAAGCGGCGCCGTTGAAGACGCCTTCGAAGTCGAGAGTGCCCAGCGCGCCGATCATGGTGAACATGGCGAGCAGGAACCCGACGTCGGCGACACGGTTTGTGAGGAACGCCTTCTTACCGGCGGTCGCGGCGGCGGGTTTCATCTGCCAGAACGCGATGAGGAGGTAGGAGGCGAGGCCCACGCCCTCCCAGCCGATGAAGGTCATGAAGTAGTTGCCGCCGAGCACGAGCACGAGCATCGCGGCGGCGAACAGGTTGAAGTAGGCGAAGAACTTCCGGCGCCCCGGGTCGTGCGACATGTAGCCGACCGCGTAGACGTGGATGAGGAAGCCGACGCCGGTGATGAGCAGGCAGAAGACCGCGCTCAACGGGTCGAACAGGAGGTTCGCCTCGACGTCCAGGCCCCCGACCGAGAGGATCGTGAACAGGTCGAGGTTCGCGCTCTTGTCGTCAAGGCCCGCAAGCGAGGAGAACATCGCGACGGCGAGCGCGAAGGCGCCGCCGATGGTGGCGACGCCGAGCCAGTGGCCCCACTTGTCGGTGCGGCGGCCCCCGAGCAGGAGCACCGCCGCGCCGAACGCGGGCAGGGCGATGAGCAGCCACGCCAGCGAGAGGAGCCCTTCGGCCGGGGCGTACGAGATTTCGTCCACTGTGTCCTCTCTAGGCCTTCAGCAGGTTGGCGTCGTCGACGGAGGCGGAGCGCCGGGACCGGTAGATCGCCATGATGATCGCCAGGCCGACGACGACTTCGGCGGCGGCCACGGCCATCACGAAGAACGCCATCACCTGCCCGTCGATGTTGCCGCTCGTGCGGGCGAACGTGACCAGGGTCAGGTTCCCGGCGTTGAGCATCAGCTCCACGCACATGAACACGACGATCGAGTTGCGGCGCACCAGGACGCCGACCGCGCCGATCGTGAACAGCGCGGCGGCCAGGATCAGGTAGTACTCGGGGCCCATCAGTCCCGCCCTTCCGTGTGCTTCGGGGCCGCCTCGGCGGCCGTGAGCTGGCGCGGCGGGACGTACTCGGACAGCGACGCGGGCTCGATCGAGCCGTCGGGCCGCAGCGCGGGCGTCGCGGTCGAGTCCGAGGTCGCGAACACGCCGGGGCCGGGCTTGGGGCCCGGGTAGTTGCCGGGGGCGAACCGCTCGCGGCTGTGCGCCTTCTGCCCGCGGTAGCCGCCCTTCTTGGCGACGTGCGCGAACATCAGGGCGCCGACGGCGGCGACGGTGAGCACGCCCGAGACGACCTCGAACGGGAACAGGTACGTCGAGAACAGCGCCTCGGCGATCGCTTCGACGTTCGACTGGGCGCCGGTGGCCCAGCGCGGGTCCGCGGCGATCGTCATGCCGGAGACCGCGCGCGCGAGGCCCGAGGCCAGGAGCGCCGCCAGGCCGATGCCGAGGACGACCGCGAAGAGCCGCTGCCCGCGCAGCGTCTCGAACATGGAGTCCTTCGAGTCGCGCCCGAACAGCATGAGCACGAACAGGAACAGCATCATGATCGCGCCCGTGTAGACCATGATCTGCACGAACCCGAGGAACGGGGCGGCCTGCATGATGTAGAAGACCGCCAGGCACATCATGGTGATCGCGAGCATCAGCGCCGCGTGGATCGCCGAGCGCGCCAGCACCAGGCCCATGGCCCCGCCCAGCGCGATCGGGGCGAGAATCCAGAAGAAGACCGATTCGCCGAAGGACGCATCCTGGGCGAGGGACTGCGCGAGGTCGATCACTGCTCACCCCTCCGGTTCTGCGCCAGCATCTCCGTGAGCGAGAACTCCGCGCCCTCGCTCGCGCCCGGGTTGACCGGGCCCGACTCGTAGTACGCCTTCTCGCTGTCGCCCAGGCGCATCGGGTGCGGCGGCTGCTCCATGCCCTCGATGAGCGGGGCGAGCAGCTCCTCCTTGGTGAAGATGAGGTCGCGGCGGTCGTCGCGGGCCAGCTCGTACTCGTTGCTCATCGTGAGCGAGCGCGTCGGGCAGGCCTCGATGCACAGGCCGCAGAAGATGCAGCGCGCGTAGTTGATCTGGTAGGTCTTGGCGTACCGCTCGCCGGGCGAGAACCGCTCGGCCTCGGTGTTCTCCGCGCCCTCGACGTAGATGGCGTCGGCCGGGCAGGCCCACGCGCACAGCTCGCAGCCGATGCACTTCTCCAGCCCGTCAGGGTGGCGGTTGAGCACGTGGCGGCCGTGGTACCTGGGCTGGAGCTTCGAAGGCTCCTCCGGGTAGTCCACAGTGACCTTCGGCTTGAACATGTGCGAGAAGGTGACGCCGAAGCCCTTTGCGAAACCGGACATCTACTCCTCCTCTCCCTTTGCAGCAGTGGTCTTGGCGGGTTCGAGCTCGGTGAGCGAACGCGGGCTCGGCGGGACGACGAGGTCCAGCGGCGGGACGGGGAACCCGCCCAGCCCGGCGTCCGGCTCGGCCGGCTCCTCGTACTGCTTCCGGTTGGGCCAGAAGAAGATCAGGGCCATCACGACGATCGCGGCGCCGCCCGCGAACGCGATCCGCGTGGGCAGCTCGTTCTCGGTGTCCAGGCCGATGTTCATGGCCGCCAGGACCATGAGCCAGACCAGGGAGATCGGGACGAGGACCTTCCAGCCCAGGCGCATGAACTGGTCGTAGCGCAGGCGCGGCAGCGTGCCGCGCAGCCACACATAGAAGAACAGGAACGCCAGGACCTTCCCGAAGAACCAGACGAGCGGCATGAACCCCTCGTTCGCGCCCGGCCACCACGAGTTCGGGAACGGCGCGGCCCAGCCGCCCAGGAAGAGCGTCACGCACAGGGCCGACATCGTGACCATGTTGACGTACTCCGCCAGGAAGAACGACGCGTACTTCAGCGACGAGTACTCGGTCGCGAAGCCCGCCACCAGCTCCGACTCCGCTTCCGGAAGGTCGAACGGGGCGCGGTTGGTCTCGCCGACCATCGCGATCACGAAGATCACGAAGCTCGGCGCGAGGATCAGGAAGTACCAGCCCGGCAGCGTGATCTCCGTGCCGCCGAAGTTCATCGCCAGGCCCTGCGCCTGCGCCTCCACGATGGCGCCCGTGGACATCAGCTGCGACTGGAAGAACACCGTGAGGACCGCCAGGCCCAGCGCGATCTCGTACGAGATGACCTGCGCCGCAGCGCGGAGCGCGCCCAGCAGCGAATAGGTGGAACCGGAGGACCAGCCCGCGAGGACGATGCCGTACACGCCGACCGCCGAGCACGCCAGGATCAGCAGCACGCTCACCTCGAAGTCGGTGAGCTGCAGCTCCGTCTCGATCCCGAAGACGTTCACCTCGGGCCCGAACGGGATCACCGCGAACGCCGTGAACGCGCACGCCACCGCGATGACCGGGGCCGCGATGAACACGACCTTGTCGGCGGTCCGCGGCATCACGTCCTCTTTGAACGCGAGCTTCAGGCCGTCCGCGAGCGACTGCAGGAGCCCGAAGGGCCCGTTGCGGTTCGGCCCCGGCCGCACCTGCATGATCGCCACCACGCGCCGCTCGTACCAGATGGTGAACAGCACCAGCAGCACGAGCACCACGAAGACGAGCACGCCCTTGACGAGCATGAGCCATACGGAATCGTTCATCACTTGACCGCCTCTACAGATTCGGCCTCAGCGGCCGGGCGAGGGACGTTCGGGTAGGCGCGGATCGTGACTACGTCGCCGGAACCGGCGCCCAGGTGGCGGTAGATCCCGCGACCGGGCGCGTTCTGCGGCAGCCAGACCACGCCCTCGGGCATGTCGGTGACCCGCAGCGGCAGGGTGATCCCGCCGATCGAGGTGGCCACGGTGACACCGTTGCCCTCGCTCGCGCCGATCGCCTTCGCCGTGGCGGCGCTCAACCGCACCACCGGGTCGGGCGCGCAGCCCGCGAGGTGCGGGTTGTTCTCCTGGAGGGAGCCGCCGTCGAGCAGCTGGCGCCAGGTCGCGAGGACTGCTTTCCCGTCCTCATGCGCGTGGGCGGGCTTGTCCGAGGCCCAGTCCGGGGCGGGCTGGCGCGTGATCGGGTCCGGGAGGCCCGCGAGTTCCGCACGGACCGTGCGGGTCTCAGCGGTCCCGAGCTCGATGCCCATGGCCGCCGCGAGCGTGTCGAGCACCGCGTGGTCCGACATGAGATCCGAAGGGATCACCGTGTCGAAGGTCCGCAGGCGCCCTTCCCAGTCGAAGTACGCGCCGGGCTTGCCCGTCACCGGGGCGACCGGCAGGATCACGTCCGCCACGCGGGTGACGGCCGAGTGCCGGATCTCAAGGGAGACCACGAAACGGGACGCGTACAGCGCCGCCTCGACGGCCGGGCCGTCAGCGAAGTCGTACGGGTCCACGCCGCCGATGAGCAGCGCGTCGAGCTCGCCGTCAGCGGCGGCCTGCAGGATGTCCCACGCGCCGCGGCCGTCATTGCCCGGCAGGGACTCGACACCCCAGTACGCGGCCAACTGCTCCCGGTCCGCCGCATAGGAGGCGAGACCGCCGCCCGGCAGAAGACCGGGGAGGCAACCGGACTCGACCGCGCCGCGGTCGCCCGCGCGCCGGGGAATCCACGCCAGCCGCGCGCCCGTGGCCTTCGCCAAGCGGACCGCCGCGGAGAACGCGCCCTCCACAGTCGCGAGGCGCTCGCCGAGGAGCACGACCGCGCCCTCTTCGCTGAGCGCGTCGCGCACGAAACCGCCGCGCTTCCAGCCGTCGAGGAGTTCGGCCTCCTCGCCCGGCAGGGCCTCGATCAGGTTCGCGTTCAGCTTCGCCGTGCCGCGCGTCGCGAACGGCGCGACCACGTGCACGCGCTGGCCGTGCTGGCGCACCGCTTTGCGCAGCCGCAGGAACGCGATCGGGCACTCCTCTTCGACCTCGAGGCCGACGGTGACGACCACGGGGGCCTTCTCCAGGTCCTCGTAGGTGACCGCGCCGCTGGAGGGGAAGACCCCGGCCACGGCGTGCGCCAGGAACTCCGACTCCTCAGTGGAGTGCGGGCGGGAGCGGAAGTCGATGTCGTTGGTGCCGAGGGCGACCCGCGCGAACTTCGCGTACGCGTACGAGTCCTCGACGGTGAGCCGCCCGCCCGGGAGGACGCCGACTCGGCCGGTGGCCTCCTTGAGCCCGGCGGCCGCGCGGCGCAGGGCCTCGGGCCAGGACGCCTCGCGCAGCGAGCCGTCCTCGTCGCGGACCAGGGGCTTCGTGATGCGGTCGGCCGCTTCGATATAGGAGGAGGCCCAGCGGCCCTTGTCGCAGTTCCACTCCTCGTTCACCGCCGGGTCCTCGCCCGCGAGGCGGCGCATCACCTTGCCTCGCCGGTGGTCCGAGCGCTGGGAGCATCCGGCCGAGCAGTGCTCGCACACGCTCGGGCTCGACACCAGGTCGAAAGGCCTTGAGCGGAAGCGGTACTGCGTGCCGGTGAGCGCGCCGACCGGGCAGATCTGGACGGTGTTGCCCGAGAAGTACGACTCGAACGGCTCGTCCTCGTACACGCCCACCTGCTCCAGAGCGGAGCGCTCCATGAGCTCGATGAACGGGTCGCCCGCGACCTGGTCGGAGAAGCGGGTGCAGCGCGCGCACAGCACGCAGCGCTCGCGGTCGAGCAGCACCTGCGAGGAGATCGGCAGCGCCTTCTTGTAGCGGCGCTTGTCCTTCGGCTCCATGCGCGTCTCGGTGCGGCCGGTGCTCATGGCCTGGTTCTGGAGCGGGCACTCGCCGCCCTTGTCGCAGACCGGGCAGTCCAGGGGGTGGTTGATCAGGAGGAACTCCATGATCCCCTCCTGGGCCTCCTTCGCGACCTCGCTGGTGTGCTGGGTCTTGACGACCATGCCCTCCATGGCGGTGGTCGTGCACGAGGCGGCGGGCTTGGGCATCCCGCGCCCGTTGCCCATGTCGGGGACGTCCACGAGGCACTGGCGGCAGGCCCCGGCGGGCTCGAGCAGCGGGTGGTCGCAGAAGCGGGGGATCTCGATGCCGAGCTGCTCGGCGGCCCGGATGATCAAGGTGCCCTTGGGGACCGTGACCTCGACGCCGTCGATGGTGAAGGTGACTTGATCGGTCATGTCTAGTGGGCTCCGATCTTCTCGGCATCGAACAGCGGGGTCTTGTGCCCTTCGATGTAGTCGAGGTAGTCCTGCCGGAAGTACTTCAGCGAGGACGTCACGCAGGACGTGGCGCCGTCGCCGAGGCCGCAGAAGGAGCGGCCGAGGAGGTTCTTGCACGCGCTCTCGAGGAGCTTGAGGTCGCCGAGGGAGCCCTGCCCGGAGAGGATGCGCTCGTAGACGCGCACCATCCAGTAGTTGCCCTCGCGGCACGGCGTGCACTTGCCGCAGGATTCGTGCGCGTAGAACTTGATCCAGCGCCAGCAGGCGACGACCGGGTCGTCCTGGTCGGAGAAGATCATGACCGCGGTGGTGCCGAGGATCGAGCCCGCTTTGGCGACGTTGTCGAAGTCGAGCGGGACGTCGATCGAGTCGGCCGAGAGCATCGGGGTCGAGGACCCGCCGGGGGTGAAGAACTTGAGCTCGTGGCCCTCTTCCATGCCCCCGGCGAGCTCGATGAGCTCGCGGAGCGTGGTGCCCATCGAGCACTCGTACTGGCCGGGGCGCTTGACGCGGCCCGACAGCGAGTAGATCATCGTGCCCGCGGCGTTCTCGGAACCGAGATCTTTCCACCACTGCGCGCCGCCGAGCACGATGTGCGGGACGGCGGCGATGGAGCCGACGTTGTTGATGCAGGTCGGCTTGTTGTAGAGCCCGTGCGTGGCGGGGAACGGCGGACGCAGGCGCGGTTGGCCGCGCTTGCCCTCCAACGAGTCCAGGAGCGCGGTCTCTTCGCCGCAGATGTAGGCGCCTGCGCCGGAGTGGATCACGACTTCCAGGTCGAACCCGGAGCCGAGGATGTCCTTGCCGAGGTACCCGGCTTCCTTGGCTTCCCGGACGGCGTTCCGCAGCCTTCGCGCCGCGTGGATCGCTTCCCCTCGCACGTAGACGAACGCGCGCGATGCCTTGATCGCGTAGGAGGCGATGACGATGCCCTCGATGAGCGAGTGCGGGTCGTTCATCATGAGCGGCAGGTCCTTGCAGGTGCCCGGCTCGCCTTCGTCGGCGTTGACGACCAGGTAGTGGTCCTGGCCGTCGTCGGGCACGAACTGCCACTTCATGCCGACGGGGAACCCGGCGCCGCCGCGTCCGCGGTGGCCGGAGTCCTTCATGAAGGAGATCAGGTCGCCCTCGGAGTACCTGAGGGCCTTGCGGAGCGCCTTGTAGCCGTCGAGCTGCTCGTAGACGTCGAGCTTCCACGCGCCCGGGGACATCCAGCGCTTGGTGACGACGGGCTTGAGCTTGTTGAGGGCGTCCTCGCGGGGCCGCCTGGGACCGGGCACGGTTACGCTCACTTCGCTTCCTCAGGTTCTTTGGCCAGCAACGGCGCTGCGGGATCGAACGCGGGAGCCGTGATGCCGGCTTCGGCCGCGAGGCGGGCCCCGGCGAGCGTGGCGTCGCCCTGGGCGGTGCCTTCGAGCCCGGCGGTGCGCTCCTCGTCGAACCCGGCCAGCTGCACCGAGATCTCCCGGAGGGTGCACAGCGGCGCGCCCCGGGTGGGGATCGGGCGGCGGCCTTCCTTGAGCTCGCGCACGAGGTCGAGGGATGCGGCCTCGTCCATCCGATCGAAGAACTCGTAGTTCACCGTCACCACGGGCGCGTAGTCGCAAGCCGCGAGGCACTCGGCGTGCTCCAGCGTGATCTTGCCGTCCACAGTGGTCTCATCGTGGCCGACGTCGAGTTCGTCGCTGAGCGCGTCGAAGACCTTCTGCCCGCCCTTGGCCTGGCACAAGGTGTTGGTGCACACCGAGACGAGCCAGTCGCCGGCCGGTTCGCGCTTGTACATGGTGTAGAAGGTCGAGACCGCCTGCACCTGGGCCTTGGTGAGGTTCAGGATCTCGGCGCAGAACGCGATCCCGTCGTCCGAGACGTAGCCGTCGTGCGACTGCACCAGGTGCAGCAGCGGCAGGAGCGCCGAGCGCTCGCGGCCCTCGGGGTAGCGGACGAGGATGGCCTCGGCCTGCTCGCGGATCTTCTCCGGGTAGTTCACCTGTCGCAACCTCCCATGACCGGGTCGAGCGAGGCCCCGCCCGCGATGACGTCCGCGAGCAGGCCGCCTTCGGCGAGCGCGGGGATCGACTGCAGGTTGATGAAGGAGGGCTCTCGCATGTGGACGCGGAACGGCCTCGTGCCGCCGTCGGAGACGGCGTGGATGCCGAGCTCCCCGCGTGGGGCCTCGATGGCGGTGTACACCTGCCCGGCCGGGACCCGGAAGCCCTCGGTGACGAGCTTGAAGTGGTGGATCAGCGCCTCCATCGACTGGCTCATGATGTGCCGGATGTGGTTGAGGCTGTTGCCCATGCCGTCGCTGCCGAGGGCGAGCTGGGCGGGCCAGGCGATCTTCTTGTCCTCGACCATGACCGGGCCGGGCTCGAGCTTGTCGAGGCCCTGGCTGATGATCTTGAGGCTCTCGCGGATCTCCTCGAGGCGGACCACGTACCGGGCCCAGGCGTCGGCGCCGTTGTGGGTCGGCACCTCGAAGTCGTACTCCTCGTAGCCGCAGTACGGCATGGTCTTGCGCAGGTCCCAGCCGAGCCCGGCGGAGCGGAGCACGGGGCCGGTGACGCCGAGGGCGAGGCAGCCGGAGACGTCGAGGTAGCCGACGCCCTGGGTGCGCTCCTGCCAGATGGCGTTGCCGGTGAGCAGGCCCTCGTAGTCGTCGAGGCCCTGCGGCATGTAGTCGACGAACTCGCGGATCATCTTGACGCCGTCGCGCGGGAGGTCCTGGGCGACGCCGCCGGGGCGGACGTACGCCATGTTCATGCGCAGGCCGCACACGGCCTCGAAGATGTCGAGGATCTTCTCGCGGTCGCGGAAGCCGTAGATCATCATCGAGAGCGCGCCGAGCTCCATGCCGGTGGTCGCGAGGGCCACCAGGTGGGAGCTGATGCGGTTGAGCTCCATCATGATCACGCGGATCACGTCGGCGCGCCTCGGCACGGTGATGCCCAGCAGCTTCTCCACCGCGAGGCAGTACGCGGTCTCGTTGAAGATCGGCGCGAGGTAGTCGGCGCGGGTCACGAAGGTCGTGCCCTGGGTCCAGTTGCGGTACTCGAGGTTCTTCTCGATGCCGGTGTGGAGGTAGCCGACGATGGGCCGCACGGAGCGGACGGTCTCGCCTTCGAGCTCGCAGACCAGGCGGAGCACGCCGTGCGTGGACGGGTGCTGCGGGCCGAGGTTGACGATGAGCCGCTCTTCGCTGACCGGGTCGACCGAGGCGACGAGCTCGTCCCAGTCCCCGCCGGTGACGGTGTAGACGCGACCTTCGGTGGTGTCCCGTTCGGCCGCATAGGCATCGGTGGCCCCCTCGGCGCCCGCTTGCGAAGCCGTAAATCCAGTGGAGTCCATTTTGGTCACTTGTAGGCCCTCCGTTCGTCCGGCGGCGGGATGTGCGCGCCCTTGTATTCGACGGCGATGCCCCCGAGCGGGTAGTCCTTCCGCTGCGGGAAGCCCTCCCAGTCGTCGGGCATGAGGATGCGGGTGAGGTGCGGGTGGCCCTCGAACACGACGCCGAACATGTCGTACGTCTCCCGCTCCTGCCAGTCGGCGGTCGGGTAGACGGCGGTCACCGAGGCCACCGTGGGGTTCTCAAGGCCCACAGCGGTTTCGAGCCGGACCCGGCGCCGGTAGGTCATCGACGTCAGGTGGTAGGTGACGTGGAGCCGGTTGCGCTGGTCCGGGTAGTCCACACCGGACACCGAGTTGCAGAGCTCGAAGCGCAGGCTCTCGTCGTCGCGCATCGTCTGGCAGACGTCGGCGACGCGGTCGGGCGCGACGTGGATGGTGAGTTCGCCCCGGTCGACGATCACCGCGCGGGTGATGGCGTCGCCGAGCGCTTCACGAAGGGCCGTAACGACCTCGTCGAAGTACTCGCCGAGCGGTTCGGGCGTCGAGACGAGCTCCCCCGCGCTCGGCTGGGCCTGCACGAGGCCGCCGAACCCTGAGGTGTCGCCGGTGCCGCTCACGCCGAACAGGCCGTGCTGCTCATCGGTCATCGCTTCGCCACCGCCTTCCGGATGCGCAGCTGCTCTTCCGTCCCGGCTTCCACGGCCTCGGTCCACTCCTTCTTGCGCTGCTTATTGAAGCGGTACGAGGAGGGCATCGCGCCGGGCTTGACCACGGGCTCGGGGAGGTCGGCGAGGGCCTGGCGGCGCTTCTCGCCGAGCGGCTCGGCCTGGACCTTCTCGTGGAGCTTGAGGATCGCGTCGAGCAGCATCTCCGGGCGCGGGGGGCAGCCGGGGAGGTACATGTCGACGGGCACGACGTGGTCGACGCCCTGCACGATCGCGTAGTTGTTGAACATGCCGCCGGAGGTGGCGCACACGCCCATCGAGAGGACCCACTTCGGTTCGGGCATCTGGTCGTAGATCTGGCGCAGGACGGGGGCCATCTTCTGGCTCACGCGTCCGGCCACGATCATCAGGTCCGCCTGGCGCGGGGAGGCCCGGAAGACCTCCATGCCGAAGCGGCCCGTGTCGTAGCGGGCCGCGCCCGTGGCCATCATCTCGATGGCGCAGCAGGCGAGCCCGAACGTGGCGGGCCACATCGAAGCCCTGCGGGTCCAGTTCACCAGGGCCTCAACGGAGGTGAGGATGATGCCCTGCGGGAGTTTCTCTTCTACACCCATTTCGGAACCTCAGTCCCAGTCCAGTCCGCCGCGACGCCATTCGTAGGCGTAGGCGACGAACAGCGCGGCGATGAACATGAGGACGGCCCAGAACCCGAAGATCCCGAGGACGTCGTGGTGGACCGCCCACGGCACGAGGAAGATGATCTCGATGTCGAAGACGATGAACAGCATCGCGGTGAGGTAGAACTTCACCGGGAACTTCGTGGGCCCCGAGGTCGTGGGGGCCGGTTCGATGCCGCATTCGTAAGGGTCGTACTTGGCGCGGTTCTTCCGGTGCGGGCCGGTGATGCGCGAGGCGACCACCGAGACGATGCCGAACCCGGCGCCGATCGCGAACATGATGACGACCGGTACGTAGACTTCCATCCCCATTAGACCCTCCTTCCGAGGCTCGGTGTGACGACGCGCATCCCGTTGACGATCCGGTCGGCGGTGTCGCGCCCGGGTCGGTCGGTGAGGTTCGCCAGCAGTTTCAAAACAACGCGCATGAGCGCGGGACGCTTCAGGCCGTGCTCGGTGCACAGCTTCATGACCGCGGGCTTGCCGATGAGGTGCGAGAAGATGCCGCCCATGCGGTAGTAGGAGCCCCAGAGGTCGTCCATCTTGTCGGCGTAGGTGCGCAGGACGGCTTCGCGGCGCGGCACACTGGGCGCCCGGAACGCCTCGGCGACAACGGCACCGGCGACCTCCCCGGCCTCGATCGCGTACGCGATGCCCTCGCCGTTGAAGGGGTTGACCATGCCGCCGGAGTCGCCGACGAGCATGAGGCCGCGGCTGTAGTGCGGGGTCCGGTTGAAGCCCATGGGAAGCGCGGCGCCGCGCACGGGGCCGTCGGCGTTCGCCTCGTCGGCGAGGCCCCACTCCTCGGGGGTGTTCGCGAGCCAGTCGCGAAGCAGCGCACGGTAGTCGGTCTTGCCGTACCCCTCGGAGGAGTTGAGCACCCCGAGGCCGACGTTGACCCGCCCGTCGCCGAGCCCGAAGATCCAGCCGTAGCCGGGCTGCAGGACATCCGGCTCGGCGGCGGTCCGCAAGGCCAGCCAGGACTCGAGGTAGTCGTCGTCGTGCTTGGTGGGCGACTTGTAGTACTGCCGCACGGCCACGCCCATCGGGCGCTTCTCGTCCCGCTTCAGACCCAGCGCCAGCGCAAGCCGCCCGGAAACGCCATCTGCTGCGATGACCAGGGGCGCACGGTAGGTGACCTGCTCGCCGTCCTTGACCGCGGTGACGCCGCAGACGCGTCCGGCGGGGTCGAAGACCGGCGCGGTGACCTTGACGCCGCACTGGAGCGAGGCCCCGGCGGCGACGGCGCGGTCGGCGAGGATCTGGTCGAAGTCGAGGCGGGTGCGGGTGAGGCCGTAGTCCGGGAAGTCCTGGAGCGCAGGCCAGTCGAGTTCGATGGCGATGTCGTCGGCGACGACGCGGAGGCCGCGGTTGCGAATCCAGCCGGCGGACTCGGAGGTGTCGACGCCCATCTTGAGCAGCTGCGCGACGGCGCGGGGGGTGAGGCCGTCGCCGCAGACCTTCTCGCGGGGGAAGTGCGTCTTCTCCAGGAGGAGCACGTCGAGTCCCCGGGAGGCCAGGTGGTAGGCCGCGGCTGAACCACCGGGTCCCGCGCCGACGACGATGACGTCGGCCTCCGGGGGTGCGTGAGTGGTCACGGGCGTCCTCTCAGGCGAACGGGGCGGTGATCCTTGTAACGACCACCAAGCTTGTGAAGATCTTCACAAGCGTTTGCCGCAAGTCTAGAACTCCGCTATCTACGCCCAGTCACTTAGGTCCGCCTAAGTTGTCATTATTCGAGGTCACGAGGCATACAGGCGTACCTGAACCAGAGTTGCGGGAGCGAGGGGAGCGCCTGGGGTGACACACGAATGGAGAGTGATAAAGCCGACAGTCGAATACCCTTGCAACACGTATCCCCTTGAAACACTCTCGTAACAAGCGCCGTGGACGAGATCGCCGTCCCTATAAGGGTTTTCGGCGGGCGAGGCAACGTGGCCAGCGACACATCGTTCAAATTTGAATCTTCGGCGAGTGAGCCGTATGGTCGATGAGTAATTCAAATCTGAACTACTTAGCTCGCTCTCTGGAAGAGGTAGGAACATGTCCGAGCCTGTCAAGGTCACCGTGGCCTTCTACTCCGCCACCGGCAACGTCACCGGTCTGGCCCGCGCCATCGCTGCTGCCGCCGAGAAGGCCGGCGCCGAAGTGCGCCTGCGCCGTGTGGCCGAGCTGGCCCCGCAGGCCGCGATCGACTCGAACCCGGCCTGGGCCGAGAACGTCAAGAACTCCGCCGACATCGCCGAGGTCACCCCGGACGACGTCGACTGGGCCGACGCGGTCTTCCTCGGCTCCCCCACCCGCTTCGGCAACGTCGCGTCGCAGCTGAAGCAGTTCATCGACACCCTCGGCGGCCTCTGGTTCCAGGGCAAGCTCGCGGGCAAGGTCTACTCCGGCTTCGCCGCGGCCTCCGGCAAGCACGGCGGCAACGAGTCCACGCTGCTCGCGCTGTACAACTCGTTCCACCACTTCGGCGGCATCGTCGTGGCCCCCGGCTACGCCAACGAGACGCTGTTCGCCAACGCCTCGCCTTACGGTGTCTCCCACTGGAACGGCTCGGACATCGACGAGACCACGCTCGCCGCTGCCGCCGCCCAGGCCGAGCGCGTCGTCGAGACCGCCGCGGCCCTCAAGGCCGGCCGCGCCGCCCTCGCCGCCTAACCAGCAAGACCGAAGCGCCCGTCGAGTTCCCTAACGGCATCAGGGAACCCGGCGGGCGCTTCGCCGTGTCTCAGTCGATCCGGCACCACAGCCGTGACTTCGGCAGGAGCAGGAACGGCAGCACCAGCACCGCCGGGACGGCCATACACGTCGCATACGCCCACACGGCCGCCAAGTCGAGAGGCTGGGCGAGGATCAGCACCGGCAGCACGAGGCAGTGCGCGACCAGGTCCACCACCCACATCACGCGCGACCCGAACGAGATCCCAACGGACAGCAGCAGCTCGACGAAGCCGATCACCATGAGCGGCCAGCCCGCGGCGCCCATGTCGCCGAAGTCCTGCACCTCCCCCATCGAAATCAGCATCGCCGCGATGGCGAAGCAGTACAGGGGCGGAATGATCGCCGCGACGACAACCGTCCAAGGCACTCGCGCCGGTCGGCTCTTATCCGTCATATCCGGCTTCCGGGACGCTGTCGTGGTCGGGCGCTACGCCTCCGAGGGGTTCGGGGGCCGTGAAGTCCGGGTCTGCTTCGACGCATTCGGGTCCGCCGCCGAGGGAGGCGTCGATGACGACTTGGCCGAGGACCCGGTAGTAGAGGCCGACGCCGTCGTCGCGGACCGCGCTCACCCTCGAGACCGCGCCGTCGCTGTCGCGGTCGAGCTCGACCTCGTGGCCCTCGGCCTTCCAGAACTCGGCCAGCGCCTCCGGGTAGGCCTCCCGCACGAGCGGTTCCTCCCAGCTCGCTTCGGGGAACACGTACTGGAGGTGGACGGTGTCGTGCCCCTCCATCACCTCGTTGCGGTCCACCCCGTAGCGGCAGTCCTCGAGCGTGACTGACCGCGACTGGAACCCGGGGAAGCCTTCCAGTTCCGCGATCGACTCGGCGAGGAAGCCCTCCATCTCGGCCAGCGCCTCGGTGTCGGTGTAGTCCTCGTTCACGTCCGGGCCGGTGCAGGCCGAAGCGGCGCAGGCGAACGCGAGCACCGCGGCGGCCGACAGGACGCGGTTCGCAAGCCTCACAGCGCGTCCTCGTAGGAGTCGGGCGAGTCGAACGGGTCGACCGCTTCGGGGTCGGCGGGGATGCCGTCGGGGAAGTACTTGCCGACCTTGTCGTACCGGCCGCCGGGCCGCACGCCGCCCGTCGGCGGGACGTACCCGATCTCCTCGTGCGCGCTCGCCGTCGCCGGCCCCGACTGGATGCGCAGCACCGTGTACCCGGAAGCCCAGTACCAGAGGGCGATGCCGTCCGGCCTGACAGCGACGAGGCTGCGGTCGGTGCGGTCGGGCTTCACCTTCTCGGCGTCGCGGGTGATGTTGTAGCCCAGCGAGGTCCAGTGCTCGCGGAGCACGTCGACGTAGGTGTCCCGGACCAGCGGCGTGGCGGAGTCCGGCAGCGAGAACACGTAGGTGATCTCAACGATCGTGAACCCGGGGACGTCGATCCCGTCGTGCGTCGGCGGCAGCTCCGACCAGATGCGCTCCCTGAACCCGGGGAAGTCCGGGAGGGCCGCGACGGCGTCGGCGGCGGCGGCCTCCATCGGCGCGTAGGCCTCGGCCTGCGTGTACTGCGGTTCAGGCGGGTTGTCCATGAATTTCTCCACGATCGAGCGGGCCAGGGCGGCGAGCAGGGCGAGGGTGCGCCGCGAGCCGGGGCGGGACGGGTTCGGCATGCGCCCGGGTCATCGCTGACCGGTGGCGATGTCGGCGAGGGTCTCGCGTCCGGCCATGTTGGTGTCGTCCCAGTAGGTGCTGTGGTTGTTGGCGTTCCACGCGCCGGTGTCGCTGTGGAACGTGTTGCCGCCGAAGTCGTCGCCCGTGGGGTTGGCGCCGTGGAGGAAGTCCGGCGAGAGCTGGATCGGGTCGAGCGAGTTCGTGGTGGCCCAGACGTTGTCCTCGTCGACGCCGAGCGCGCTCGCGGTGTCCGTGCCGACGCCCGGGGAGGCGACGAAGACGATGTTGTCGGCGTCGACCCCGTCCTGGATGGCGGCGTGCCCGATCACGGTGGTGCCGTAAGAGTGTCCGGTGAGCGTGTGGTTGGCGTTCTCCTGCCCGGTGGCGCTCAGGCCCTGGGTGAAGTTCTCGAGGTCCTCGCTCGCGCCGTCGGCCCAGCGCTCCTGCATGGCCTCGGGCACGATCGTGTCGGGGGCGTCGTAGCCGAGCCACATGACCGTCGCGTTCGACGAGCCGGGTGAAGCGAGCTGCGCGTCGCCCTGCATGGTCTCGGCTCGGTTGATGAGGCCGTCGACGTCGGTCAGGTTCGACGTGGTGCCGGGGACCAGGGTGTTGACGTTGTCGGCCGTGTCGGGGTTGCCGACCGAGACGATCGCGCGGCCGCTGTCCTGGGTGCCGAAGCCGAGCAGGTAGTACGGCTGCTTCGGTTCGGGGCCCTCGGCGAGCGCGGGCGTGCCGTCGTCGTTGGTGATGCGGTCCTGGAGGTTCGCGAGGTCGGAGCGGTCGCCTTTGAGGCCGTCCAGTTCCTCTTTCGCTTTCTCATACTCGTCGGACTCGGGGTCCATGCCTTGCAGCGCTTGCTCTTTCGCGGCGATCTGGGTGTCGAGTCCGTCGATGTCGCGGTCCAGGAGGGTGCGGTTGGCGGTGTCTCTGCTCTCGGTCGGGATGCCGTCGACCGGGCCGACCCATTCGGGGTGCTCCTCGACGAGGGCCTGGCGCTCGGATTCGCTGAGGCCCTCCCACCACTGGTTGACCTGCTCGGGCGACATGCCGGAGGTGCCCTCGGCGATCGCCTTGGCCTCGTTGGCGACTTCCTCGGAGACGCTCTCCTTGTAGTCGTCGACGAGGTCGTCGTAGGTCGCGCCGAGATGGGGCGGGAGCTCCGTCGGGTTCTCGGACATCTCCGAAAGAGCAGCGGCCGCTTCGTCGTCGGCGTCGTGGGCGCGGGACATGACGGCGCGGAGCCAGTCCTGGTACTGCCCGGCGAGGCCGATCGCGGTGCCGTAGATGTCGACGGAGTCGAACAGGACCTTGAGGGTGTCCCAGTCCCAGAAGCCGTCCGGTTTCTTGACGCCGCACATGTCGCACAGCCACTGCGGCGGGTCCAGGGAGAGGATCGCCCGGTGGAGGTCCCCGGAGAGGTTGACGTCGTACTCGCTTTGGGGCCCTTCGATCTCGAAGTCGTGCTGCTCGATGAGCGGGACGAGCTCCTTGAGCTCGTTCTGCTCCTTCTCGAACGCGTCGGCGGCCTCGAAGAGGGTGGTGGCGATGCGGGTGCTCGCGTAGTCGGAGAGGTCGTCCTCGTACCGGTCGGCGGTCATACCGATCTGGTCGCGCACCTGCGTGGCGGTGTCGGACTCGTAGTTCTCGATGCTGAGGTGGCCCTCGATGACGTCGGTGCGCAGCCGCTCGGTGTGGGCGAGCTGCTGGTCGACGTAGGTCTTCCAGGAGTCGCCGAGGGAGCGGACGGCGCCGCAGTCGAGGTCGCGGAGGTCTTCCCAGGTCATTTCGCTCATGGGCCCTACCAGTCCGGCCGGGAGGACGCGTTCGCGTTGGCGCGCTCGGGGTAGAGGTCGCCTGCGACGGACGCGAAGGTGCCGGCGTTGTAGTCGTCGACCTCGACGGCTTCCTCGGCGCAGACGGCGAGGTACTCGCCGGTGTTGCCCAGGAGGCTGCAGAAGCCCGCCGCGCGCTGGCCCTGCCACCATTCGCCTGCGGCTTCGAGGGCGGGGCCGAGCGCGGTGGCGGCGTCCTTGAGGGGCCCGGCGGTCTCGGCGTTGGTGGTGGCGATCGCGGAGGCCTGGGTGTCGACCTCTTCTTCGATCTCGAAGAGGATCTCGACGGATTTGCGGACCTCTTCGGGGTCCATGGCGAAGACGTCAGCGCCTGCCATGGGCGGCTTTCGGGTACGGCAGAGTCAGGTGGGGCGCAGGGGGCATGGTTCGAGTCCTCGGAGGTTAGGAACGAATCTTTCGTTCACTATAAGTGGCGAGGACCACTCAGGCCAGATGCAACGGCGAGGGGTTGCCCTGTCAGCCCTGGATGCGGGCGAGGACCCGCTTGGCGAGGTCGCCGAGCTGGCGCATCTCGGCGTCGTCGAGCTCGTCGAAGACGAGGTCGCGGACGCGCCTGACGTGGCCGGGCGCGGCCTGGGCGAGGCGTTCGCGCCCGGCGGGGGTGAGGCGGGCGAGGGTGGAGCGGCCGTCGTCGGGGCAGGCGAAGCGCTCGATGAGGCCTTCGCTCTCGAGGCGGCGGGCGACGTGGGAGAGGCGCGAGAGGGAGCCGTTGCAGAGGAACGCGAGGTCGCTCATGCGCATCTCGCCGGATTCGGCGTGCTCGAGGCCGACGAGGACGCAGTACTCGAAGTGGTTGAGGTCGGCGTCGTGCCGCAGCTGCACTTCGAGGGCTCCGGGGAGCCGCATGACCACGCCGATGAGCGCCAGCCAGGTCGTCATCTCCGCTTCGTCGAGCCAGGGCGCTTCATCACTCATGCAACAAGCTTAACTGGACTACTTGATACATCAAGAATCCCGCGCTAGATTTATTGAAGGTTCAATGAAACGGGAGTTACTGATGACCACGGCGATGAGCGCCGACCGGCCCGGCGCCGCGTTCGACGCCTTCCTGGAGACCACCGCGCCCGCCGCCGCCGACCGCCGCGACTGGACGCCCGAGGACGGCGCGCTGCCCGCGCTGTACCTGAGCCACGGCGCGCCGCCGCTGTTCGACGAGGCCGCATGGATGAAGCAGCTCTTCGGCTGGGCGCAGGGCCTGCCGAAACCCAAGGGCATCCTCATCGTCTCCGCCCACTGGGAATCCGCGCCGCTCATGATCTCCAGCCCGGCCGCCGGGACGCCGCTGGTCTACGACTTCGGGGGCTTCCCCGAGCGGTACTTCAAGATGCGGTACGAGACCCCGGACGCGACCGCGATGGCGCGCCGGATCGCCGCCGCCATGCCGGATACCGAACCGCTGCACCAGCACACGAGCCGCGGGCTCGACCACGGCGCGTGGGTGCCGCTCAAGGTCATGTACCCCGACGCGGACGTCCCGGTGCTGCAGATGTCGATCCCGACGCACGACCCGGAGCGGCTCATGGCGATCGGCGCGCGGCTGCGGCCGCTGCGCGAAGAGGGGTACCTCGTGGTCGGCTCGGGGTTCATGACGCACGGGCTGCCGTTCGTGGACTTCCACCACCCCGAGAACGTCCCCGGCTGGTCGGCCGAGTTCGACGTCTGGGCCTCGGAGGCCTTGGCGCGCGGCGACATCGACGAGCTGGCGCGCTACCGCTCGCAGGCGCCCGGGATGCCGTACGCGCACCCCACTGTGGACCACTACGTGCCGCTGTTCGTGACCTACGGGGCCGCGAGCGAGCAGGAGCAGGCGGCGACCACCGTCATCGACGGGTACTGGTTCGGCCTGTCGAAACGCTCGTTCCAACTGAACTAAGCAGTCTTGAGCCCGGCCACGGGGCGGGCTCGGAAGCCGCGGGCAGGTGATCGTCATAAATCCCCGCCCGCACGCGCCGTCCGCGCCGCCCCCACCCGGCGGCCGGGCGGCGCTCCTTCTTATTTACTGCGCTTCCTACTTAAAACCGCGGTGCATGGCGACGGCGCCGCCGGCGAGGTTGCGCCAGGCGACCTTCCGGAAGCCCGCCTTGACGATGCGGTCGGCGAACTCGGCCTGGTCGGGCCAGGCCATCGTCGACTCCGAGAGGTACTGGTACGCCTCGGGGTCGGAGGCCACGCGGGAGGCGACCTTCGGGAGGACGTGCTTGACGAAGACGCCGTGGGCCTTGCGGTAGGGCTTCCAGACCGGCTTGGAGACCTCGCACAGGACCATGCGGCCGCCGGGGGCCAGGACGCGGCGGATCTCGGTGAGGCACGCGTCGAGGTCGACGACGTTGCGGATGAAGAAGGAGCCGGTGACGGCGTTGAACGCGTCGTCGGCGAACGGCAGGCGCAGCGCGTCGGCGTTCACCAGCGGGACCTGCCGGTCCTGGTGGTGCTTGAGCATCTCGAGCGAGAAGTCGACGCCGAGGACGTCCGCACCGGACTTGGCGAGCTCGGCGGTGGAGACGCCGGTGCCCGCGCCGAGGTCGAGGCAGCGCTCGCCCGGCTGGAGGCTCAGGGCCTCGCGGACGGCCTTGCGCCACCGCTTGTCCTGCCCGGCGACCATCACGGTGTTGGTGCGGTCGTACCCCGGCGCGACCCGATCGAACATCGCGGCGATGCGGCCGGGTTCTTTACGCGGGGTATTCGCTTCGTTCGACTCCATCACGAACACAGCCTTGCACACGGGAAACAGAAAATCCGCCGGAGCCCTGTCGGTGTGGGCCCCGGCGGATCAAGGGGTTATATCGGGCGCGCGCGGGGTAACGCGGCGCGGGCGGCCATGAGGGAGCAGGGTACGGCCGCGCGCTCGCCCGGAAGGGAGTCTGGGGAGTGAACCTGGGGCGCAACGGAAGACGCGGGGCGGTTCGCGGGTGTGCGGTGCATCGTCGCCTCCTCGTCGTCTTCGGTCCGATAGCGCTTCCTCGGTGAGGAGACCGGCTGGGATGACGCTGAGAGATCCCCCGAGTGCGGTCTGCGCTACAGCACCACATTGACGCATGGAAGCTGTGATGTCGATCTATGAAACCGAACCGTTATCCCGTGTAACCCATCCGATAGCAACGGGGTGCCGGTTGTCACAGGGAGCGACGCACTCGTATGCGTTCGTCGGAAAACCGCAGGTTGCACCGGTTTCGGTATCAGTGTCCGAGATAAAAAAATCGGCGGGGCGCGCGTGCGCGCCCCGCCTTCTCCAGGGGATACACAGAGAGGCGGACCTCTCCGGTGCAGAAAGTCGTTCAGCCCGCGTTCAGGCCTCATTCAGCATTGCGGACGCAGCGCCGATCGACAAGCGCCGAGATCGAAGCGTTATTCAGGGTCTTCCGGCCAATGGGACGGGCTACCGCTGAATGAGACGGCCCTTGAGCACCGTCGCGGTGCACTTCCCGGCCGCGCCGTTCACCAGCGCCGCGTACGGGTCGCCCTCGGTGTCGACGTCGAACACGGCCAGGTCGGCGCGGTTGCCCACCTTGATAGCGCCGATGTCGTCTCGCCCGAGCGCCTTCGCGCCGCCTTCAGTCGCGGCGCGGACGAGCCACTCGTTGAGCCCTTCGCCGCCGTCCCCTTGCGCCAGCGCCAGTTTCCGCAGCAGCGGCCACTCGGCGGCGACGTCGAGGTCAGGGCTGGACGCGCGCGAGTCGGTGCCGATCGCGACCGTGTTCCCTTCCGCGCGGTACGCCGCGACGGGCGGCTCACCCGCTTCCAAGCGGGCGTTCGAGCGCGCGCACAACGCGACAGCCGTGCCCAGGGTCCGCAGCAGTTCGCGGTCGGCCTTGTCGAGGTGGACGCCGTGCGCCACATGGGAATCGGCGCCGAGCCAGCCGACCTTCTCCATCTGCGCGGCCGGGGAGTGCCCCGCGCCGCCGTCGGCGATCTCCAGCTCCAGCCCGGCCTTGCGGTTCATGAACGCGAACGGGCCCGAGCCGCGCCGCACGAACATGTCCTCGTGCATGGTCTCGGCCAGGTGCGGGTGGAGGCGGATGTCGAGGGTCCGCGCGAGCTCCGCGAGGCTCTTGCCGACCTCGGTGCCCAGCGTGTACAGCGTGTGCGGGCTGATTCCGACCGCCACGTCAGAGTTGTTCACCGCGCGGGAGTCGGTGACGACCTCGCGCCACGCGGCCCGGCGGGCCTCCCAGCCCGTGCCGTCGATGAAGCAGGCCTCCCAGTACGCGACACCCGCGAGGTCGGAGGCGAACAGCGGCCCGAAACCCGCTGCGGGCGTGACGATGTCGGCCACCGCGGTCACGCCGTGCGCGACCGACTCGTCGATACCGGCCTGCACCGAGGCCTTCCAGGCCTCGTCCGCCGTCGCGGGGTTGCGGCGCGCGAAGTCCTGGATCCACTCGAAGAACTCCTTCTCGTTGCCGTACATGTCGGCGAACGCGGAGTAGCACAAGTGCGTGTGGGCGTTGACGAGCCCGGGGGTGAGCACGCCCTCGAAGGCGGTGGTCGACTCGGCCTCGGGGGCGTCGGCGGCGGGGCCGACGTAGGCGATCCGCCCGTCGTCGACCCCGACCGCGCCCTCGCGGACCGGCTCGTCCGCGATCGGGACGACGACAGGAGCGGTGTAAACGTGCATGCACCCGAGCTTACTCAGCGTCGGCGGACTCCAGCGCGGCGTACGCGGGCCGGATGACCTCCTCGATCACGCGGCGGCGCTCCGGGTGGTGCAGGAACGAGGCCTTCATCGCGTTCTCCGTGCAGCGCTTGACCTCAGCCCAGCCCCAGCCGAACGTCTCGGAGAGGATCTGGAACTCGCGGGAGGTGCTGGTGCGGCTCTGGAGGCGGTTGTCGTTGTTCACCGTGACCCGGAATCCGAGGTCGTACAGGGCCTTGATCGGGTGCGTCTCAATGGATTCGGCGCCCTCGGTCTGCAGGTTCGACGACGGCGCGACCTCGAGCGCGATACGGCGGTCGCGGATGTAGTGCGCCAGGTCCGAGAGCTTCGCCTCGTCGCCGGAGAGGTCGATGTCCTTGATCAGCTGGACGCCGTGGCCGATGCGGTTCGCGCCGCACACCGCGACCGCGCCCCAGATCGACTCGGGGCCGCTGGACTCGCCCGCGTGGATCGTGAACGGCATGTTCTCCCGGCGCAGGTAGTCGAACGCCTCGACGTGACGCTCGGCGGGGTTGCCGATCTCGCCGCCCGCGATGTCGTACCCGACGACGCCCTTGTCGCGGAAGGCGACCGCGAGCTTCGCGATCTCCAGGGTCCGGTCGGCGTGGCGCATCCCGCACAGGAGCGTGCGCACGGTGATCGGGTTCCCGGCCGCGGCGGCGAGGCGCTGGCCCTCCTCGAACCCGGCGAGGGTGGCTTCGACGACCTCTTCGAGGGCGAGCCCTGAGAGGAGCTGCTGCTCGGGGGCGTAGCGGAGTTCGGCGTAGACGACGCCGTCGGCGGCGAGGTCCTGGGCGGCCTCGGAGGCGACGCGGAAGCAGTCGTCGGCGCGCTGCATGACGGCGACGGTGTGCGCGAAGGTCTCGAGGTAGCGCTCGAGGGTGCCGGAGTCGGCGGCGTCGAAGAACCAGTTCTTCAGGGCCTCGGGCTCGTTCGCGGGGAGCGTGTGGCCGATCTCGTCGGCGATCTCGATGATCGTCTGGGGGCGCAGGCCGCCGTCGAGGTGCTCGTGGAGCACGGCCTTGGGGGCCTGGCGGATCGCGTCAATGCTCAGTGGCGTCGAATTCATCCCATGAATATAGTCAGCCGCTTACGCGGGTCTGCCTCACAGCCGCACTTCGTCCCAGTGGACGGGCCGCTCGTCGGCGAAGACCACGGCCCACTCCAGGGCCCAGCGGCGGTGCCACACGAGGTTGTCGTCGACGCCGCGCGGCGGGGCCTGCCCGGCGCGGCGGGCCTGGTCGCAGACCCAGTCGAGGCAGTAGTAGAGGTCGAGCATCTCGGCGATCACGGCCGGGTCGCGCGTCGGGGTGAGCTGGCGGTCCCGCCAGACCCCGAAGGACTCCGGGCGCCGCAGGTCGGGCAGGAGCTCGGGGAGCTCCTCGCTGCACGGCACCGCCGGGTCCAGGTGGTCGACGAGACCCAGCAGCCACGAGACGGTGTAGAGGCTCTCGAGCTGGTCGGCGTAGCGCGCGCGTTCGCCTCGGCCGCAGGCGATGAAGCCCCATTCGTCCGGGGAGAGGTGGTCGAGGACGTGCGCGTCGAGGAGCCAGCGCATCGCCAGTTCCTCGGGCATGTCGAAGACGCGGGCCTGGACGATGTTGAGGATCGCGGCGCGGGCCTCGACGTGGCCGCGGGGCCGCATGCGCGGGAGCTGCCCGGCGGGGAAGGGGAGGGGGAACTGCGCGGGGGGCGCCGGTATGCCGAGCGCGCTGAAACCGTCCACTGTGCGCAGTCGAACGCTTCGCTGGTCTGAGATCGCCGTCGGCATAGGGCTCCCTACCACTTGGGGTTCACCGGAGGGGGTGAGTGCGCGTTCACTAGGAAGGGTGATTGTGAAGAACTGTAGCGTCCACCACAGCTCCGAGTCAACGCGGGCGCAGGAAATCTTTAAGGTTCTATCTACGTGTTACGCAGGTGTTTCACTCCTACCGCGCGTGAGTCGCAAGTGTCCCCGGGGACGAATCGAACCCACCGGTAACCGCGCGCGTTCGACACCCTTCGACAGCGAACGCACCGGCCCGGCATGATCGGGCGAGAGGGCGCCAACTCCGGCCATACCGTGAGTCGGATCACCGAAGCGCCCGGGCAACCGGCGGCCGCGCGGCGGCGTCTCCCCAGCGGTACACCTCGACCCGGAGACCGGACCCTCACCTCCCCGAGGGTCCGGTCTTCGCTTTCCGGGACACGCCGGGCATGCTTGTACCGTGAGCACTCCCCAGGTCTTCGGCGACCGGTACCGGCTCGTCCGGCCCGTCGGCGCCGGCGGCATGGGCCGCGTCTGGCAGGGCCTCGACCTGCACCTCGAACGCGAAGTCGCCGTCAAAGTGGTCAAACCCGACCTCCTTGACAGGCCCCAGAAGCACGAGGCCGCCGCCCGCTTCCGCCGCGAAGCCCGCGTCACCGCCCAGATCCAGCACCCCGGCGTCCCCGCCATCTTCGACGCCGGGCTCGACGACGCCACCGGCGAGCTCTACCTCGTCATGGCCTACCTGCCCGGCCTCAACCTGCGCGACCTCCTCGACGAGACCGGCGCGCTCCCCGGCGACTGGACCCTCGCCATCGGCGCGCAGCTCGCGTCCGTGCTCGCCGCCGCCCACGCCCGGCAGGTCGTACACCGGGACCTCAAGCCCGCCAACATCATCGTCGGCCCCGAAGGCCTCGTCCACGTCGTCGACTTCGGCATCGCCGCCGTCCTCGAACCCGACGCCTCGCGGCTCACCATGACCGGCGACAAGCCCGGGACCCTCAACTACATGGCCCCCGAGCAGATCCGCGCCCAGCCCGCCGGGCCCGCCGCCGACCTCTACGCCCTCGGCGCGCTGCTCTACGAGATGGCCACGGGCGAACGGCTCTTCGCCGACCGCGGCTCCGCCTACGAGGTGCAGACCGCCCACCTCAAGGAGCTCCCCGACCCCGTCCGACGCCGCCGCCCCGACCTCCCTGCCGAACTCGACGGCCTCGTCTCGCGGCTCCTCTCCAAAGAACCGGCCGAACGCGGCTCCGACGCCGCCGCCGTGCACCTGCGCCTCGCCGCGCTCCTCGCCGCCGCGCCCGCCTCCCTTGCGCCCGTGCACGACTGCGGCGACCCGACCTGGCCGTTCCGGGCCCCGCTCGCCCCCGCGCACGTCGCGGCGCTCGCCGCCTCGCAGGGCGCCAACGCGGCCGCGCCGGACCGGCGCGAGCGCATTGCCGAAGCCGACCGGGCCTTCGGCGCGGGCGACTACAACGGCGCTTTGAGCGCGTTCCGGGCGCTCGCCAAGGACTTCGAGAGCCCCGACCCCGCCCTCGCCCTCCACTGCCAGATGCGCGCGGCGCAATGCCTTGCGGCCCTTGGGAACGCCGCGAGCGCCCTCACCGGGCTCACGCGCGTCATCGAACGGCAGCGGCGACTGGAGGGCGAACGGGCCCGCTCCACGCTGCGGTCGCGCCGGGTGGCGGCCGACCTGCTCGCGGTCCTGGGCCGGGTCCCCGACGCGCACCGCGAACTGTCCACTGTGGTTCATGAGATGGCCGCGGCGCTCGGCCCTGCCGATGCCGATACGATCGAAGCCGAACGGCTGCTGCGGACCTGGTCCACCGCGCCTCAGGGCCTTCCGGCCGGGCCCGGGGCGGGTCCCGTGTGGCCCGTGCCGCCCCCCGCCACGCCTGGGAGTCCTCCTCGATGACCGCCCTCGGTCCGTATGCCCCGCCCGCCGCCGACGTCAAGACCCGCCGCCTCGCCCTGATCGGCTCCTACCTCTGGGCGTTCGCGCCCCTGCTCACCTGCGGGTACGCCGCGCCGATCATGTTCGGCCTGGCGCTCGGCAGGCGCCGCGACAACCTGACGCTGTGGGCGCTGGTCACGCACTCGGTGCTGATCCTCCTCAGCTGCTTTGCCGTGTTCGGCTCCCCCGACCCGATCCCGACGTGGGCCCTCACGCTGTTCGGCACGTCGATGGCCTTGTGCACGTTGGGTTCCACTGCGCACTTGCTGGTGATCCGTGCGGCCGTATGGGCGCCGCCCGCGCGACTGCAGGTGCCGGTGGCGCGGCTGTCCAGCATGGAGGTCGTGGACCGGGCGCGGCGCCTGCGCGACCAGGCCCGCCGCACGGCCGAAGCCGATCCCATGCTGGCCAAGCGGCTCGGCATCGGGCGCCCCGACCTGCCGCGCCAGTTCGACGACGGCGGCCTGGTCGACCTGAACCACGCCCCGCTGCGGGTGCTCATGTCCCTGCCCGGCGTCACCGAGCGCAGCGCGCGGCAGATCCAGGACTGGGTCGAGCAGTCGGGGCCGTTCGGCAGCCTCGGCGAGGTGATGCTCGTGATCGAGATCAGCCCGACGTTCGAGCACCACCTGCGCGAGTACTGCGTCTTCATTCCGTAAGCGGAGCAAGCGAAAAGGCCCCGAGACCAGGTCTCGGGGCCTTGCTGCTTCTCGCGCGCTACGAGAGCGCGCTAGTCCCGGCCGGAGCCGGGCGGGGTCCTACTCGAGGCAGAACACCGAAGCGGTGCGGCCGAACTGGTCCTCGGCCGGGTAGTACGAGGAGCCGGTGCACTCCATGGCGAGGGCGTCGACGTCGGCGGTCGTCCACTCGGCCTGCGGGATGTCGATGACGCTGGTGATCGCGGCGTCGCCCGCGGCGCAGTCGATGGTGCCGAAGTTCCACTGCGCGGTGGCGGTCAGGGTGCACTCGCCCGCGTTGGCGGGAACGACCGGGGTGACGCCCTCAGAGCTGGGGATGCCGTTGGCCTCGACGCAGAAGACGTAGTCGACCGCGTACGTGGTCTGGTCGTAGATCATGGACCAGTCGGTCCAGGTCGCGCCCGGGATCTGCGCGCCCACGGTCTCGCCGCACAGGTCGTAGATCGGCTGGGGGTCCTCGACGCCGGTGCCGTCCGCGGTGGCGGTGACGGCCGGGTCGGCCTCGATCGCGGTGATGGTCCAGAACGCGGCCGGGTCGGAGCAGTCGACGGCGAAGACGGACGGGTCGGCGCTGATCATCTCTTCGGGGAGGCAGTCGCCGGCCTTGGCTTCCGCCACAGCGTCGACCTGGTCGGAGCTGACCTCGGTGTCGCTGCCGGAGTCGGAGGCGGCCTCTTCGAGGATGCCGCAGCCGGAGAGGGCGACGCTGCCCGCGAGGGCGACGCCGCCGACGGCGAGGAGTCGACGGATGGGACCGAAGGTCTCGGAGTTGAGGTTCATGAGCTGCTTTCTGTGGGTCACCGCCGATCGGGTGGGGCGGTGCTAGGGAATTCAGCGCGACGATATGGGAGAGACTCAACTACTGAGACGGCAGGGACCGCTACGACGCCGCTCGCCACGCGCTTGACCTGGTATTTCTCGTTGTTCACTCAGTGACCGTCCAGCATCCATGGCGAGGATCACAATGGTTGCAATTGGGTCAAGCCGCAAGGAAACCCAACTGTTTCGTCAGATCCCTTGTGGCGCAAAGGAGGACGCGGGTTCCGCCCAATGGTCGCCGCGCCCTCCGGCCTGCGGGCCTCAGCCGATCTCGACGAAGTACTGGGTGCCGTCGAGGCTGAGGATGTCCTCGAAGTAGAGGAGGTACTGGTCGGCTCCCGCCGGGACCTCGACGCAGGCCGAGCCCGTGGAGGTGCCGCCGCCGGAGACGTCGGGGACGAGGGTGATCTGGTTCTCGACCGTGTTCATGCACTCGATGCTGTCGTAGAAGGTGCCGTCGGCCCAGACGCCGAAGGTCACGTCGAACCACAGCGAGCCGGTCTCGGTGCCGTTGTAGGTGCCGTCGAGGGTGACGAGGCTCTGCTGGAAGCCGTCGGCGGGGGCGGTGTTGTACTCGTCGGCCGCGAGGATCGCGTCGGTCGCGTCGAGGGTGGCCTCGGAGGCGGTGACGGACCAGTCGCCGATCTCCAGAGTGGACCTGGCGGCGAGCGGGGACTCGGGGCTGGTGCCTTCGCCGCCCGCGGGGGCCTCTTCATCGGCCGCCGCGTCGGCCTCAGCGGCGTTGGAGGTGTCACCCGAGCCCGTGTCCTCGGTGCCGCAGGCGGAGAGGGCCGCGAGGGCGATGAGGCCGGCGCCGGAGGCGGCGAGGAGGCGCTTCGAGATCTCGGGGAATTCGATGTTCATGATCAACCTTCTGTGGAGTGGTGTTCGTAGTTCAGATCTTGTGAACTCACTTCACGAGATTAGTAGACTGTGTCGAGCCTCCGCAACGCGGGGTGGGTTACGATTCGATAAATCCAGACAGGGGAGCCCCATGACCACCCGTGACGCCGGTTCCGGCGAGACCATCACGCTGACCGACCTCGCCCGACTCGCGGGCGTCGGCCGCAACGCCGTCAGCAACTGGCGCCGCCGCGAGACCGACTTCCCCGCGCCCGTCGACGAATCGGCCCGGCGCTCGCGGTTCTCGCTGCACGAGCTGGAGCAGTGGGCCGAGCGGCACGGCCGGGCACTGCACGTCACCGGCGCCGACCGGCTCTGGTTCGCCCTCGCCGGGTCCCACCCCACCGCGGAGGCCACGCTCGGCGCGGTCGCGGCCGCCTTCGGCGGCGACGGCGATCCCGCGATCGCCAAGGAGCTCAAGGACTTGCGGCGCGAGACGCCCGCCTCGGCGCTCTTCGAGTTCTTCATCGAACGCGCCCGCGAGGCCGCCGGGACCGGCGTGCCGCCGGGGATCGCACCGCTGGCCGACATCGCCGCCGTCGTCGCCGAGAACATCGCGAACCCCTCGGTCCACGACCCGGCCTGCGACGAAGGCGACCTCCTCGCCGAGACGGCCCGCCGCACCGGCCCGTGCCGAATCCTCAGTGGACAAGACCTGTCCGCACCGCGGGCGGCAATCGCCGGACAGCGCCTGCGCCTCCTCGACGAGCAGGCCGAAGTGACTGCGCGAGTGGGTGACTCGCTCCTCCACCCCGTCCCGGCCGAACGGTACGACCTGGTGGTGTGCGACCCGCCGTTCAACGTCAAGGACGGCGGCGTGAACCAGTACGTCATCGGCGACGACCCGCGCCTGGCGTACGGGACGCCGCCGCGCACTGAGCCCGAGCTCGCGTGGGCCCTGCACTGCGTGGCGCTCCTCGCGCCCGGCGGCCATGCCGTCGTGCGCATGCCCGCGCAGGTCGCGCACCGCCGTACCGGGCGGCGCATCCGCTCGGAACTGCTCCGGTGGGGGGCGCTGCGGGCGGTCGTCGACCACCCGGAGGCCAAGGCGCACATCTGGATTCTCACGCCGCGCGGCGAGACGACGCAGCTGCTGGTCTCGGGCGGCGGGGACTTCGCCGAGGCGTGGCGGTCGTTCACCGCCGTGCCCGACGCGCCGCTCGCGACGGCCGATTCGACCACGGTGCCGCTCATGCGCCTGTGGGACGAGGACGTCGACATCTCCCCCGCCGTGTACCTCGCGAGTGCCGCGGCGGACGCCGCGAGCCTCGCGGAGGCCGTCTCGGGCCTGGGCGGGAGGCTGGACGAGCTCGCGCGGCATCCGTTGCCGCGCTTCGGGACCGGCACGGAGGAGAGCGCCCCGGAGACGAGCCTGGCGGACCTCGAACGGGACGGGCACCTCGTGATCGTCCCAGGGGGTGAAGGCGGCGACGCCCGGTGCGTGATCGTCGACCCGGTAGGGGAACCGCAGGTGCGCCTGGGCTCGCGCAGCGAAGCCACTGAGACACAGTGGACGGTGAGTTGCGAACCCACAGTCGATCTCGGCTGGATCGCCGCCGCGCTGACCGCACGCCTCCCGACCGCGACCAAGCGCACGGCGACCGGAGCGAAGCGCCGCCTGCTCTCGGTGAAGATCCCGCGCCTGACCCTCGCCGACCAGGCCCGCCGCGGCGCGGCCTACACCGCCCTCGAAGACCTCCGGTCGGCCCTGGCCCGGGCCGAAGCGGAAGCGGAAGCCCTCGCGGCCGAGGCCGCGGCGGGCCTGGTCGCGGGCACGGCGACCGTGGAGGACTGACATACGGGCGCTCGTGCGGGTGGTGCTGACGCGCGGGAGGTCCTAACGTCGGAAGTGTCCCCGTCGCCCGTCGAAAGCCGCAGCATGGACCACGCCGAACCGCCCGAACCCGAGCCGTCGGCACCGGCTCCGAAACCCCGCACGCCCGCCACGGTCATGACCGCGATCGTGCTGCTGTGGGCGCTCACCGCCGCAGCCGCCTGGGTCGCCCTCATCGCGGCCGTGGCGACCAGCTTCGAGGTGAGCGTCCGCTACGCAGGCCCTTGGAGCCCACTGGAATTCGTCGAACCGGCCCTCATCGCCGCCATCGCGGTCCTCTGCGGACTCCTCGCGCTCAAACTCCGCAGCGGCCGCGACTGGGCCCGCCGCGTCGTCGTCATCGCGGCCGCGATCGCCCTCGCCGCCGCGATCCTCGCCGGAGCCCCGCTCAACGCCGGAACCGGCGCCGCGGGCACCCTCCTGTTCGCCGCGCTCCTCGTCCTCCTGCTCCTGCGCCCCGCCCGCGACTGGTGCGACTGCGACGCACGCCGCCACAGCCCCAAAGCCGACAGCGCCGCACGGCCACCGCACCAGGTCGTCGCCTCGCTCCTCATCCTCTGGACCGCCGCCGCCACCGCCCTCTACCTCGGCTCAGGAACGGTCCTCGCACTCGCGGGCGACGACGCGGACCTCTCAGCGGAAAGCACGGCGTGGACGGCCGGACTGGTCATCGCCCTCGCGATCGTCCACGCCGCCTTGAACATCGGATTCTCATACCACCGCAACTGGGCCCGCTGGGCCACCCTCGCCCTCGTCGCGGCCTACGCCCTCTGGCTGGTCATCGCCGCAGCCCTCGACCTCATCGAGGACGGCACCGGCCCCTGGCTGGTGCTCGCACTGCTCTGCCTGATCCCGCTCGCCCTAGTCGGCTCGCTGGCGGGCTCGGACGCCCGCGAATGGTGCCGCCCCGAGGCGACCCAGAAGTAAATGGAGCCGGTGACAGGACTCGAACCCGCAACCTGCTGATTACAAATCAGCTGCTCTGCCAATTAAAGCTACACCGGCTGGTCACGCCGCTTCAGCAGCGCGACGGGACGATTCTATCCGACCCTGGCGCGAACGGCGTCGTGGCCCGAAGCGGCCCGGCGGCGCGGGTTTGTAGCGGGATTGTGGCGGAGGGTTGCGAGACTGGGGGTATGGAAGCTGATGCGGTGAGTGCGAGGACGAACGTCGAGCGGTACGGGCCTGCCGCTTCGATCGCGATGTGGGCGGCGGCGCCGGTGGTATGGCTGGTGGCCTTTTTCGTGTGGCTGTTCTCGGAGCCCGTCGAGCCCGGGAGGACGGTGTGGCTGGTCGTGATGCTGGCGGCGCCCGCGCCGTGGCTGCTGTGGGCGTCGTGGCGGATGCCGAGGCCGCGGCTCGACACGTACCTGGCCGAGGGCGGGGCGCTGGTGACCGGGCTGATCTCGCTGTACGTCACGGTGCTCGCGTACATGCTCGGCAACGACGGCCCTGCGCCGGTCGCGTTCATGCTCATCTACTTCGCGGCCGCGGCGGTGTTCGCCGCCGCCGCGTGGCCGCTGCCGGGGCGGCGGATCGCGTACGGGGCGGCCGCGCTCGCCTGCGTGATCCTCGGGATCGGGCTGCGCGTGCTCTACTCCGACACCTCGTACTACCCCGGGATCGACTTCATCACCAAGGACGAGCTGTTCGCCTGGACGTTCCTGGGGCTGCCCGCGCTCGGCGCGCTGCTGCAGGTCCTGTGGTGGCTGCGCCGCCGCAGCGGCTCGGCCGCCTAGGCGTCCCTGAACGAGAAGACCTGCGTGCCTTCGACAGTGAAGCAGGCGAGGCGGGTCTCGGTGGCGTCGCACGCGTAGACCTCGAGGTCGGTGCGCAGCGAGGTGCGGGTGCCGTCGCGGCCGAGGCCGATGACGTTGCCGGTGGCGGTGCTGAAGCCGGACGCGGCGGGCCAGGTGAGGGCGCTGCCGCCGTCGACGGCGGTGAAGTCCTGGTCGTCGACGTCGTTGTCGACCGTGTCGAAGCCCTTGTCGTAGATCTGGGTGCGCACGTTGTCGCCTTCGTAGTGCTCGACCATGAGGCGGTCGCCGAGCGGCTCGATGTGGCGGTACTCGCGGTCGTCGAAGGTGTGGACGATCTTCTTCCTGTCGGCGTCGTAGACCTGCCAGGTGTAGACGTCGGTCGCGGCCTCGACGGGTTCGCGCACGCACACGCGCGCTTCGCCGCAGGCCTTGAGGAGGTCGGGCGCGGGCGTGTCCGAGTCGACGGACTCCTCGTCCACTCGGGACAGTCCGTCGTCCATGTCGTAGACGTTGAGGCCGTAGCCGGTCTCCTTGTCGGCGGCCACGTACAAGAGGTTGTCCCAGCCGAAGTACAGGTCCTCGGCGGTCTCGACCTCCTTCTCGGCCACCAGTCCCCCGGTCTCGAGCTCGTAGACGTGGGCGACGTTGTCGCTCGTGACGGCCCAGACGCGGCCGTTGCCGTTGGCGCGCAGCGCGGGCGATCCGAGGTCGTCGGGGGTGCCGACGAGGTCCCAGGCGGCGAGGGCGGTCCCCTCCTCGACGTTCCCGACCTCCCAGGTCGCGGCCTTCTTGCCGGTGGCGTCGTACACGTCGAAGACGTTGCCGCCGAGCTGGGCGATCACGAGCTGGTCGCCCGAGCGGGCGGCCAGGAGGCCGGGGCTGGTGGCGGTGTTGCGCACTTCCCCTGAGTCCCAGTCGAGGAAGCGGAACTCGAACGCGTCGTCGGCCTCGATCCACTGCGGGAAGGCGATGAGCTCGCCCGAGACGTAGTACTCGTCTTCCCAGCCGTCACCGGGGAAGACCGCGTCATCACTCCACAATGCCTCGCCGGTGGTGTTGTCGACGGCGCGCACGTGGAGTTCCTGGCCCGTGGTGTGGGTCGAGGCGGTGGTGTAGAAGAACACCGTGCGGTCCTCCCAGGAGCGCACCTGGAAGACCCCGTCGTCGGTCTCGGCCGCGTACGGGACGGCGTCGCCGACGGGGGCGAGCTCCTCGTCGAACGGCTGCTGCTTGTACGGGTTGGTGAGCCAGAACCAGCCGATCGGCAGCACGATCGCGAGGACCGCGACGGCGGCCGCGATGGCGATCCACTTCGGAGGGATCTTCCGCTTGGGCTTGTCGGGTTCGCCGCGGCGCAGGGTGATCGTCTCGTCGGTGCCCGGCGTGACCGGCGGCAGGCTGCCCGAACCGGTCAGGTGCGGGGCCGTCGGGTGCTGCGGCGGGGTCGGGGGGATCTGGGCCGGGGGCGTGACGGGCGCGGGGCTCGCGAACGCCAGGGCCGCGCCCTCGCTGACGGGCAGTTCGGGCTGCTCCAGGACCGTGGGCGCGATGCCGAGTCCTTCGTGGAGCATCTTGGACACCATGGGCATCCGGCTGGAGCCGCCCACGAGGAACAGGCCCGCGAGGTGCTCGGGGCGGCGGCCCGTGAGGCCGAAGACGCGCTGGGTCTCGGCGACGGCGCGGGCCAGGAGCGGGCGGGAGATCTGGTCGAGCTCGCCGCGCGTGAGGTGCAGGGACTGGGCCATGTCGGGCACGGTCACGGGCGCGACGGAGGAGCGCGACAGCATCTCCTTGGCGGCGCGCACCTCTTCCCACAGTTCGCGGCGGTTGCGCATTTCCGAAGCGCCGCTGGGGTTCTCGAGGCGCTTCCAGATGTCGGGCTCGCGCTGCTTCACCGTGTCGCCGATGTGGGCGACGAGCGCGGCGTCGAAGTCGAGGCCGCCGAGGTCGGGCAGGCCGCCGTCGGCGAGGACGCCGAAGGAGCCGTCCTGGCGGCGTTCGAGGACGGCGATGTCGAGGGTGCCGCCGCCGAAGTCGAAGACCGCGAGGGCCTGGCCCGGGCGCAGCGGGTGGGACAGGCGCGACGTGTAGTAATGCGCCGCCGCAACGGGTTCGGTGAGGATCTTGACGGGCCGGTACCCGGCTTTCGCGGCCGCGTCGTGCAGCGTGGCGCGGCGCTGCTCGCTCCAGGCGGCCGGGCAGGTGAGGACCGTGTTCGGCAGGTGCCCTACGGATTCGACGGCGGTGCGGGCGACCCGGCCGAGGATCGCGGCGAGCGCGGCGGCGACGGGGACCTCGCGGTCGCCGAGGAGGAGCGTGCCGTCGCCGATGCGCTGCTTGGGGTTCGGCTCGAACCGCTCGGGGGCGGTGAGCGCGAGCCGTTCGGCGTCGCGTCCGGTGTGGATGGTGCCGCCGGGGTCGAGGAACACGGCCGAGGGCATCACCGGGGAGCCGTCGAACAGCAGCGGCCGGGTGCGGCCGTCGGGCCAGACCAGCATCGCCACGGTGTGGGAGGTGCCGAGGTCGACGCTCAGGAGGTATTCAGCCGGCATGTGGTCGCAGCTCCTGGGGGCGGTAGGGGATGCAGGGTCGTTCCAGGTTAGTCCGACGCGGCGAATCGCGCGGTCACGGGATGACCGTTTGTGGTCGGCGGGACCGGTGTCCGGCGGGCACGGCGAACACCGGTCGTCTGGCGGATTTCGAGCCCGGCCTCGGCGAAGCTTGCGAGCCGTAGATTGGCACAGTCAACAACCCTGCATCGGGGGTACGACAATTCCAGGCCGCCGATGCCCGCGCGTGAGGCGGGACACAGGGGCCCTTTCCGGGCGAGGCGTAGCGGCGCTGCCTAGCGGCGCTGGCGCTGGACCTCGGCGAGCGCGATCGAGGCGGCGACGGAGGCGTTGAGCGACTCCACCTCGCCGGAGATCGGGATGCCCGCGCGGTGGTCGCAGGTCTCGGCGACGAGCCGGGAGACGCCCTTGCCTTCGTCGCCGACGACGATGAGCAGCGGGTCGTTCGCGACCGGCAGGTCGAAGACGTCGACATCGCCGCCGCCGTCGAGGGCGACGGTCATGAACCCGGCCTGCTGGCAGGCCTGGATCGTGCGGGTGAGGTTGACGACCTTGGCGACGGGCAGGCGGGCGGCGGCCCCGGCGCTGGTGCGCCAGGCGACGGCCGTCACGGAGGCGGCGCGCTTGGACGGGATGATGAGCCCGTGCCCGCCGAACGCGGCGGCGGAGCGGATGATCGCGCCGAGGTTGCGCGGGTCGGTGACGCCGTCGAGCGCGACCAGGAGCGGCGCGGTGCCCGAGGTCTGGCTGATACGCAGCAGGTCCTCGAACTCCGAGTACTGGTACGGCTCGATCTGGAGGCCGATGCCCTGGTGGAGGGCGTTGTTGGTGCGGCGGTCGAGGTCGCGGCGGGCGAGTTCCTTGATGGGGAGGTCGCGGTTCCCGGCCAGGCGCACGGACTCGGCGACGCGGTCGTCGAGCTCGGTGCCGAACGCCACGTAGAGCGCGGTCGCGGGCACTTTCGCGCGCAGGGCCTCCAGGACGGGGTTGCGGCCGAGGATGAGTTCGGGCTCGTCGTCGCGGCGGCGGGTCTGGGCGCGGTTGGTCGGGCGGGCCTTGCCGATGTTGGTGGTGCGGCCCTCGGAAGCGGCCTTGGCACGCTCCTTGGACTGCTTCCACTGGGTCTTGCGGGGCTTGTCGTCGCCCTGGTACTCCTTGTGCCAGGGGCGGTCCTCGGCCTTGAGGGTGCGGCCGTGCCCGGCCAGGCCCTTCTTGCCGCCGCCGGAGCCGATCTTCGGCCCTGCTTTGGAGGTCTTGCGGCGGTTCGGGTGTCCACCCTTGGTGCTCATCGGTCTCGGTTCCCCAGGTCTCGGTCGTGGTCGGCGGCTTCGCCTCGATGCGGACGCGCTAGTTCACTGTCCACACGGGACCGCGAGGGGTGTCCTTGACGGTGATGCCGGCATCGCTGAGTTCGTCGCGGATGCGGTCGGCAGCCGCGTAGTCCTTGCGGGCCCTGGCCTCGGCGCGCTGTTCGAGCGCGAGCTTCACCAGCGCGTCGACCGCGCCGGTCAGCTTCGCGTCCCCCGGGTCGTCCCAGTGCGGGTCGAGCGGGTCGAGGCCGAGCTGGTCGAGCATAGCTCGCACACCGCCCGCGATGCTGGTCGCGGCCGTGTCGTTCCCCGCGTCAAGGGCGGCGTTGCCCTCGCGCGCCATGTCGTGGATCGCGGCGATGGCCGCGGGTGTGTTCAAGTCGTCATCCATGGCGACGAGGAATTCGGAGCACATGACGCCGCCGATGGTGGCCTCGGTGCCGAGGGACTCGGCGGCGCGGTGCACGAAGTTCGACAGGCGGTCCCAGGCGGCCCGGGCCTCGCCGAGGGCGTCCTCGGAGAAGTCGACGGCGGACCGGTAGTGGACGCTCGTGAGGTAGTAGCGGATGGCGGCGGCGCTGAAGCCCTTCTCGTTGAGGGCCGCGATGGACAGCGTGTTGCCCAGGGACTTCGACATCTTGGTGCCCGCGAGGTTGAGCATGCCGTTGTGCACCCAGTACTTGGCGAACGGGAGCCCCGCGGCGGTCGACTGGGCGAGCTCGTTCTCGTGGTGGGGGAACATGATGTCGGTGCCGCCGCCGTGGATGTCGAAGCCGTCGCCGAGGTAGCGGCGGGCCATCGCGGAGCACTCGATGTGCCAGCCGGGGCGGCCGGGGCCCCACGGGGAGGTCCAGGCGGCGTCCTCGGGCTCGCCGGGCTTGTGGGCCTTCCAGAGGCCGAAGTCGCGGGAGTCGCGCTTCGCGCCCGGCTCGGGGCTGGAGAGCATGTCCTCGGGGCGGCGGTGGGAGAGGCTGCCGTACTCGGGCCAGGAGGAGACGTCGAACCAGACGTCGCCCGCGCCGGTGACGTACGCGTGCCCGCGCTCGATGAGCTCGGAGATGAGGTCGATCATCTGGGTGATGTGCCCGGTCGCGCGCGGCTCGTACGTGGGCGGCTCGGCGCCGAGGGCCGCGTAGGCGTTGGCGAGGACCACTTCGTTCGCGTAGGCGATGGACCACCACGGGCGGCCCTGCTCCTCGCCGCGGACGAGGATCTTGTCGTCGATGTCGGTGACGTTGCGCACGTAGGTGACCTTGTAGCCGCTGCGGCGCAGCCACCGGATGAGCACGTCGTAGGAGACGCCGGAGCGGAGGTGCCCGATGTGCGGGGGGCCTTGCACGGTGAGGCCGCACAGGTACACGCCGACTTCGCCGGGCTTCCGGGGCTGGAAGTCGAGGACGGATCGGGTGCCGGTGTCGTACAGTCGCAGGCTCACCCGACAAGTCTAAACAACGCGGGCGCCGCTCTAGCGCGCCTGGGCCCGTGTGTCAACCCCGTGTGAACGGGAGTTCGGGGGCAGGGGCGGCGGGTAGTACCCCGGTACTGCCCGGCCCGGGGGGCTCCTCCTCGGGCATGAGCCGGAAATCCGTCCGGAAGCAGACGCGCTGCGGGCGCTGCCCGCTTAGGCTGATCCCGTCCCCACCCCCTAACGATCGGAGCCACATGTGATCACCGCGAAGGGCCTGTTCAAGCGCTATCGCAAGACCGTGGCCGTCAACCAGCTCTCCTTCGAGGTGCGGCCGGGCGTCGTCACCGGTTTCCTGGGGCCCAACGGCTCCGGGAAGTCGACGACGATGCGCCTGATGCTCGGCCTCGACCACGGCGAGGGCGAGACCCTCTTCGACGGCGAGTCGTTCACCGACATCCGCCGCCCCATGAACAAGGTCGGCACCCTCCTGGAGGCGAAGCCGTTCCACCCGACCCGTTCGGCCCGCAACCACCTGCGGATGCTCGCCAGCGCCAACGGCGTCGGCGACAAGCGGGTGGACGAAGTGATGGAGCTGGTCGGCCTCGGTTCGGTGAAGCGGAAGAAGCCGAAGGGCTACTCGCTGGGCATGGCGCAGCGGCTCGGGCTCGCGCAGGCGCTGCTGGGCGACCCGGGGATTCTGCTGCTGGACGAGCCGACGAACGGCCTCGACCCTCACGGCATCCACTGGATGCGCGACATGCTGAAGCACCTGGCTTCGCAGGGCCGCACGATCTTCGTGTCGAGCCACCTCTTGTCGGAGATGCAGTTGATGGCCGACGAGCTGGTGGTGATCGGCCGGGGCACGATGATCTTCAACGGCGACGTGGACCGGTTCGTGCGCGAGTTCACGCAGTCAACGGTGATCGTCCGCAGTCCGAGCGCGGAGGGGTTCACGACCGCGCTCGAAGGCGCGGGTGCCCAAGTCGCCCAAGGCAAGGACGGCGAGCTCGTGGTCTCCGGCATGGAGATCGGCGCGGTCGGGCACCTGGCGTTCACATCGAACGTCGAGCTGTCGGAGCTTTCGACGCGCTCCGCCTCGCTCGAGGAGGCGTTCATGTCCGCGACGGGCTCGTCCGAGGAGTTCGTCGCCGCCGAGCCGCTGGGCGGCCCGGTCCAGTCCCCTGCTACCCAGACCGGCGGTGCCGACAATGCTTGACGCCCTTCGTTACGAGTGGACGCGCCTGACGACGCTCCGGTCCACGTACTGGCTGGCCGGTATCGGCGTGCTTGCGGCGCTGGCGATTCCGGTGATCGCGGGGATCGCGGTGTCGGACCAGCCGCTGGACCAGGTGACGGCGGCGGCCGGGTTGAACGGCGGTGCCGCGTTCGGCATCCCGTTCCTGGCGGTGTTCATGGCGATCATCGGGATCTTCGCGACCGGTCACGAGTACCGGCACGGGACGATCCAGCCGACGCTGACGGCGTTCCCGCAGCGGTCGCGGTTGATCGCGGCGAAGATCCTGGTCGTGTCGGCGGTGACGGTGGCGGTGACGGTGTTCTCGCTGGCGTTGAACGCGTTGACGCTCTTGATCTTCTGGGGCGATGTGCCGGGCCTGTTCGAGGACCCGCTGCGGTCGGCGCTGATCGGGTACATCGTGTACACGCTGATCTACACGCTGTCGGGCCTCGGCCTGGGGCTGCTGTTCCGGGGCGTGCCGTCGGCGCTGGTGGTGATCTTCTTGGCGCCGTTGATCATCGAGAACCTGATCTTCGGCCTGTCGTTCCTGCCCGCGGCGGACTGGCTGGTGCCGGTGGTGAAGTTCCTGCCGTTCTCGTCGGGTGCGCGGCTGATGGCGGTGGACTTGACGGCGATGACGGGTCCGGGGATGCCGGACTTCGACTACTTCGGCCGCTGGGGTTCTGGTGCGGTGTTCGCGGTGTTCGCTGCGGTGATCATCGCGGCGGCGTGGACGCTGTTCAAGAAGCGCGACGCGTAGAAGCGAGAAGAGCGGCCCGGGGCGGAAAGCCCCGGGCCGCTCTTTGCTGTGTCTTACGCGTTCGCTTCGAGTTCGCGGCGCACGAGGTCCGCGGTCTCGATCGAGTTGAGGGCCGCGCCCTTCATGAGGTTGTCGGCGACGACGAAGAACTCGAGGGAGTTCGGGAAGTCGATCGACTGGCGGATGCGCCCGATCTGGGTGCCGCCCTTGCCGACCGAGTCGATCGGCATGGGGAACACCATGTTCGCCGGGTCGTCGACGAGGTCGACGCCGTCGGCGGCGGCGAGCACGCGGTGCGCCTCAGCGACGGAGACTTCGCGTTCGAACGTGGCGTGCACGACCTGCGAGTGGCCGACGGCCACGGGTACGCGCACGCAGGTCGAGGCGACCTTGAGGTCGGGCAGGCCGAGGATCTTGCGGGACTCGTTGCGGACCTTCAGCTCCTCGGAGGTCCAGCCGTCTTCCTTCCAGCCGCCGACCTTCGGGACGACGTTGAGGGCGAGCGGCGCGCCGAACGGCGCGTTGAAGTCCTCGCCGAGGACGGCGCGGACGTCGCCGAGCTCGGTCCCGATCTTGTCGGCCCCGGCGAGCTTCTGGATCTGCGCGTACAGCGCCTCCAGGCCTTCCTTGCCGGAACCGGACGCGGCCTGGTAGGACGCAACGGACATCGAGACGAGCCCGAAGGCCTCGTTCAGGGCCGCGAGCGACGGGATGAGCGCGAGCGTCGTGCAGTTGGCGTTCGCGATGATGCCCTTGGGGCGCACGGCGGCGGCCTCGGGGTTCGCTTCGCGGCACACGAGCGGCACGTCCGGGTCCATGCGGAAGTACGCGGACTTGTCGATGACGACGACGCCCTTCGCGGCGGCGACGGGCACCCATTCGGCGCTGACCTCGTCGGGCAGGTCGAAGTGGGCGATGTCGATGCCGTCGAACACGTCGGCGCTGAGCGCCTGCACGGTGATCTCCTCGTCCCCGACGGTGAGGACCTTCCCGGCCGAGCGGGCCGAGGCGATGAGGCGGATCTCGCCCCAGTTGCCGCGCTCTTCGTTGATGAGGCGGCGCATGATCGATCCGACGACGCCGGTGGCGCCGACGATCGCGACGTTCAGCTTGCGAGACATGCCTATCGCCCCGATCCGGCGTAGACGACGGCCTCTTCGGCGCCGCCGAGCTCGAACTTGTCGTGGACCGCGCGCACCGCCGCGTCGAGGTCGGTGTCGCGGCAGACCACACTGATGCGGATCTCCGAGGTCGAGATGATCTCGATGTTCACGCCCGCGTCGGCCAGCGCCTGGCAGAAGTTCGCGGTCACGCCCGGGTGCGAGCGCATCCCGGCGCCGATGAGCGAGATCTTGCCGATGTTCTCGTCGTAGATGAGCTTCGCGAACCCGATGGACGCCTGGTGCTTCTTGAGCGCTTCGGTCGCCTTCGGCCCGGCCTCCTTGGGGAGGGTGAACGAGATGTCGGTGTGGCCGTTCCCGGCGGTCGACACGTTCTGCACGATCATGTCGATGTCGATCTCGGCGTCGGCGATCACCTGGAAGATCGAGGCCGCGGCGCCGGGCTTGTCCGGGACGCTGGTGACGGTGATCTTGGCCTCGGAGCGGTCGTGCGCGACGCCGCTGATGAGTGCTTGCTCCACGGGCAGCTCCTCCATGTAACCCGACACCATCGTGCCGGTCTTGGTCGAGTACGACGAACGGACGTGCAGCGGGAGCCCGTAGCGACGGGCGTACTCCACGGCGCGCAGGTGCAGGATCTTGGCGCCTGAGGCGGCCATCTCCAGCATCTCCTCGAACGTGATCGCATCGAGCTTCTTCGCGTTCGGGACGATGCGCGGGTCGGCGGTGAAGACGCCGTCGACGTCGGAGTAGATCTCGCAGACGTCCGCTTCCAGTGCTGCGGCGAGTGCGACGGCGGTGGTGTCCGAGCCGCCGCGGCCGAGCGTGGTGATGTCCTTGGTGTCCTGGCTGACGCCCTGGAACCCGGCGACGATCGTGATGAAGCCCTCGTCGAGCGAGGAGCGGATGCGTCCGGGCGTGACGTCGATGATGCGGGCCGCGCCGTGGGCGGTGGTGGTGATCATCCCGGCCTGGGAGCCGGTGAAGGACCGGGCCTGGAAGCCGAGGTTGTTGATCGCCATCGCCAGGAGCGCCATGGAGATGCGCTCGCCGGCGGTCAGCAGCATGTCGAGTTCCCGGGGCTCGGGTACCGGCGATACCTGGGCCGCGAGGTCCAGGAGCTCGTCGGTGGTGTCACCCATGGCGGAGACGACGACGACCACGTCGTCGCCGCGCTTTCGCGTCGCGACCACTCGTTCGGCGACGCGCTTGACGCGTTCGGCATTCTCCACCGATGAACCGCCGTACTTCTGCACGACTAGCGCCACGGATTTCACCTCACTCGCTCGTGTCTCAGGTCACTCGACGCCGCCCGGTCGGGGGCGGCCACCTCACCTTAGCTGCGCTTACCGGTGTGTCGCCAGGTCGTTCTGGGTGGTGGGACAGAGAATCGGGCGGTGGCATGGAAACGGACGGGCAAGACGGTGGCGGTGCTCACTCTCGCCGCGGTGCTGGCGGGCTGCGGGACGGCCACGGCCGTCGACCCGCCCGAGGAGGCGCCGCGCCGGCCCAGCGCGCGCGCCACCCTGATCGGGCGCGCGAGCCTCGCCCTGGACCGGACGTTCACCGCCGAGTACGAGTGGTCGGAGGGCGGCACCGTCACGGTGTGGGCCGCCGAGGACGGGACGTGGCGGGTCGACGTCCCCAGCTGGGCGCACGGCGGCACGGTCGACGTGTCGGTGGCGTGGACGACCGGCGGGTTCTTCCAGTGCGCGGCGGGCCGGTGCGTGCGGATCGCCGGGATCACCGGCGAGATCCCCAAGGAGTACGACCCGAAGGTGCAGCTGCCGTTCATCGAGTGGCTGCCCAGGCTGCTCGACCGGCACCTGCCGTTCGCGATCGCTCAGGACGGCGACTGCTTCACGCTCACCCCGAACACGGTGGTCGTGGACCCGCCGATCCCGCCGGGCGAGTGGTGCCTCGACGACACCGGGACGATCCAGTCGGTCCAGTCCAGCCCGTTCGGGACCCTCGAACTCGCCGCCGCGCCCGCCGAGGCGGTCGCCACGGTGGAACTCCCCGGGGAGCTCAGCGACGCCGAGCCGATGAGCCGCAAAGCGCCCCCCGAGCCGACCCCGACACCGGACCCGTCCGCCACACCGGTCCCTGCGCCGACGCCCTCACCCACGCCCGCGGAGTGAAACGAGAGTAAGGAAGGCGACACGAGCAGGCGTCCCACTCCCTGACCGTGGCACCATGAACGGTGGCGAGCGACGACGCCGCTACGCGACGGCACCCCTGGTGCCGCGACCGACAGCGAGACCCGCAACCGGAGGAACGCGCATGACCGCACCTATCGACCGCCACGCCCAGACCGCGGTCCCGATCCACCCGCTGCTCGCCGCCCGCCACTCCACGCGCGCCTTCGCCCCCGGCAACGACCTCACCGAAGCCCAGGTCACCGCCCTCCTCGAAGCGGCCCGCTGGGCCCCCAGCGCCGGGAACACCCAGCCGTGGCGGTTCCTCCTCGCCCGCCGCGACACCGGCGAGTTCAAGCGCGTCCTCGAGACCCTGAACCCCGGCAACCGCGACTGGGCCGCCAGCGCCTCCGCGCTGCTCGTGGCCGTCCGCACCGACGCCAACGCCAAGGGCCCGCTCTCGCACGCCGCCTACGACCTCGGGCAGGCCGTCGCGCACCTGACGTTCCAGGCCGCCGCCGAAGGCCTCACCGTCCGCCAGATGGGCGGCTTCGACGCGGCCGCGCTGGCCGCCGAGTTCGAGCTGGACGCGCCGCTCGTGCCGACCACCGTGGTCGCGATCGGCCTGCCGGGCGACCCGGCCGACCTGGACGAGTCCCTCGCGGGCCCCGACCGGACCGTGCGCGCCCGCATCAGCGTCGACGACCTGCTCATCCACCCGTAGAGCAGCGCTGGTTTCCAGGAGCACCGTCCCAGTATGCGGGCGTCGAAGTCGACCGGAGTCACCGCATCGGTGTACGCTCTCGGGGTCATGCGGTACTCAATGCTCCTTAGCTGCCGCGGCGGGGCCAACTAGGTCGGCTCCTCGTCGCGGGTTTTGGCATGCCGGCTGGCTCAGGCAATCAACGGCTCAGACCACCAGCGACATCTCACAGGAGCATCCGTGACTTCCTCTTCCTTCGCAGACCGCGCCAAGCGCTACCAGCCTTACCACTCGCAGTTCAAGGTCGACCTGCCCGACCGCACGTGGCCGGACAAGATCACCGAGACCTCGCCGATCTGGTGCGCGGTCGACCTGCGCGACGGCAACCAGGCGCTGATCGACCCCATGACCCCCGACCGCAAGAAGAAGATGTTCCAGCTGCTGGTCGACATGGGCTACAAGGAGATCGAGGTCGGCTTCCCCTCCGCGTCGCAGACCGACTTCGACTTCGTACGGCAGCTGATCGAGCAGGACCTCATCCCCGACGACGTCACCATCCAGGTCCTGACCCAGTGCCGCGAGCACCTGATCGAGCGGACCTTCGAGAGCCTGCGCGGCGCCAAGCAGGCCATCGTCCACTTCTACAACTCGACGTCGACGCTGCAGCGCCGCGTCGTGTTCGGCCTGGACAAGGACGGCATCACCGACATCGCCACGCAGGGCGCGCGGCTGTGCCTGAAGTACCAGGAGATCCACACCCCCGACACGGCGATCCGCTACGAGTACTCCCCCGAGTCCTACACCGGCACCGAACTGGACTACGCGGTCGAGGTGTGCGCCAAGGTCGCCGAGGTCATCCAGCCCACCCCCGAGTGGCCGCTGATCGTCAACCTGCCCGCCACCGTCGAGATGGCCACCCCGAACGTGTACGCCGACTCGATCGAGTGGATGCACCGCAACCTGCCGAACCGCGAGTCCCTGATCCTCTCGGTCCACCCCCACAACGACCGCGGCACCGGCGTCGCCGCCGCCGAACTGGCCGTCCAGGCCGGGGCCGACCGCGTCGAGGGCTGCCTGTTCGGCAACGGCGAGCGCACCGGCAACGTGTGCCTGGTGACCCTGGGCCTGAACCTGTTCAGCCAGGGCGTCGACCCGGGCATCGACTTCTCCAACATCGACGAGATCAAGCGCGCCGTCGAGTACTGCAACCAGCTGCCGGTCCACGAGCGGCACCCGTACGCCGGGGACCTGGTCTACACGGCGTTCTCCGGTTCGCACCAGGACGCCATCAAGAAGGGCTTCACGCACCTGGAGGCCGACGCCGCGGCCGCGGGCGTCCCCGTCGACGAGTTCACTTGGGGCGTACCGTACCTGCCGATCGACCCGAAGGACGTCGGCCGCAACTACGAGGCCGTCATCCGCGTCAACTCGCAGTCCGGCAAGGGCGGCGTCGCCTACGTCATGCAGAGCGAGTACGGCTTCGACCTGCCGCGCCGCATGCAGATCGAGTTCTCCGGCGCGATCCAGCGCCACACCGACGCCTCCGGCAAGGAGGTCTCGACGCAGGAGATCCACGAGATCTTCCGCCGCGAGTACCACCCCGAGTACCAGCCCGGGCCGCGCCTGGTCGTCGAGGACCACTCGACGGTCTACACCGGAGAGACGCTGACCCTGGAGGCCTCGATCGTCCTGGACGGCACCGAGCAGAAGGTCTCCGGCACCGGCAACGGCCCGCTCTCGGCCTTCACCGACGCCCTGGCCTCGGTCGGCGTCAACGTCGAGGTCCTGGACTACACCGAGCACGCCCTGTCGGCGGGCCAGCACGCACAGGCCGCGTCCTATGTCGAGTGTGCGATCGACGGCCGCACCGTCTGGGGCGCAGGCGTCCACCCGAACATCGTCCTGGCGACGATGCGCGCGGTAGCGAGCGCGTACAACCGCGCTTAAGCAGGCATGCAGGGCCGCAGACGGTTTCGTCTGCGGCCCTTTACTTCGACCTGCAGGCCCGGAGCAGGACCGACATCATCACCAGGCCAGCAGCCATCGAAACCCCGTGCTCGACACCCGCGACGACCGGCAGCTTCAACGGCTCGAGATCGGTGATCGGCAGCAGGACCCAGAGGATTCGCCAAGCGTTCCAAGCGAACAGCGAACCCGACGCCACGAACCCGAGGGTCATCGGCAGCCACATCGGCAGGCGCCCCCGGCCCAGCACGCCGACGCTCCACATACCGAGCACCGCCCAGGCCGCGCTCACGCCGACCAGCAGCCGCGAGTCGAGGTTCCACAAGTCGAGCGCGTCGGGGTTGAGCCCGAGCGTTCCGCCTGCGGCCCAATAGGTCCACAACACGACCGGACCCGCAGTCGCCGCCAGCGCGAACCCCAGCCGGGTCCCCGAAGCGGCCCCCGCATCGCCCGACCGCCCCGTGAACGCGGCGGGCCAGCGCTCCCGCATGTAGATCGGCACCGCGACCATCAACCCGATCGCCATGCCCGTGAACCCGATCCCGATCAGGGCCAGGTCCCAGGCCGGGAACGGCTCCGTGACCGGGTCGCCGCCGGAGTCGCCGCCAGCCGCGCCCAGCAGCGCGGACAGCACCGAGTACGGCAGCAGCGAGACCAGGAACCCGCTTGCGCCCCAAGCGAAGAGGATCACGATCCACGCCGGGACGCGCTTGCCCCACTCCTGCGCCAACGCCAACCCGAGGGCCACCCCTAGCCCGGCCATCCCGATGGTCACCACGTTCAGCGCGATCCACTCCGGCAGGTTCGAGCCGAACTCCTGCGGCACCGCCCCGATGAACGCCCCGATCACCCACACGATCTTGACCACCAGGTACAGGGACATCGTCCCGGCCGCCCCGAACCCAGCGATGCGCCGGACCCGGACCCAACCCGGCGAGAGCGGCCGGTCCTCGACCGTTGCGATTTGCTGCTTGTAGCTCATACCAACGAGTCTCATCCCGCCAGAGCAACAAGACCTCACCCGCGGGCGGCGTCGCCCTCCCCCGAGCGGGTGAACGCCGCAGTAGTACAGCCCGGTCGCGAGTAGCACTGATCGGCAAGAACTCTGGTACAACAAATCCATGGCCAACCCCCTCGCCCGCCTCCGTGATGCCCTGGGCGCGTTGATACGCCGCCCCCGCAAGATGCGCGACACCGCGCGCCGCACGATGTCGCTTCCGATCCATGTGCTGCTCATGGTGCTCGCCGCTCTCGGCGTGCTGGCGGTCCTGCTCTGGCTGCTCACCTACGACCGGACCTCGCCGCTCAGCGCCGCGCCCACCGACCAGACGATTCTGGAGGTCATCCGGCTTGCCTTCTACGCGGTGGCCGGGATCGGCGGCGTGATCGCCTTGACTGTGGCCTACCGGAAGCAGCGGCTCAGCGAGGCCGAGGTGACCCGCGAGGACGCGAAGCTCTTCAACGAGCGCTTCGCTGCAGCGGCCGAGCAGCTCTCCTCTGAACGCGCCGCCAACCGGCTCGCCGGGGTCTACGCGATGGCCGCTCTCGCCGACGAATGGGATGCCGGGCGGCAGACCTGCGTCAACGTCCTGTGCGCATACCTTCGGATGCCTTACAAGCCGCCGCCGGCGCGCACCGAACGCGACCAGGCAGCCGTGCCGGACCAGTTCCGGCCTGCGATGGAAGAACGGCTCGTCCGGCATACGGTCGCCGACGTCATCGGAGAACGCCTCCGGATGGACTTCACTCCCGGACGGACCTGGCACGACTGCGATTTCGTGTTCACCGGCGCAACGCTCGACGGCGGCGATTTCAGCGGTGCGGACTTCGCGGGCACGGTCTCGTTCGCCTCCGCCCGATTCCCTTCCGGCTCACTGGATTTCACCAACGCCCGGTTCCGGCACAGTGTCAACTTCAGACGGGCGACCTTCTCCGGCGCGAACCTCAACTTCACCGGAGCACAGTTCGGCTGGTCAGCGATGTTCGCCGAAATCGAAGTCTCGGACGGATTCCTGGACTTCCGGACGGCCGGTTTCTTCACCGATGCCACCTGGTTCTTCCGGTCGAAGCTTTCCGGCGGCTGGGTCCTCTTCGACGGCTGCACGTTCGACAATCATCTAGGCGACTACGGGGCAGCCCTGAAGTTTGCCGATGTCGAGTTCAACGGCGCCGAAGTCTCGTTTCGTCTCTTGGAGTTGCACGGAGGGGCACTCGACTTCACCACGGCCGCAGACTGGTCCCATCCGCCGGTTTTCGATCCCTTCCCTGACGGACCACCGGACAGCCTGCGCCTCCCGGACACTGCGTCCTGACCCGGCCTTAGACCAGCGCCGCGCAGCCCGATTCAGCGCCAAGCGGGCATGAGGTCTTCTGGCGAGAACACTTTGATCCCCTTGGCCGTACTGCCCGCCCGGGACACGGCAATGAGCGGTGTGGACTCGTCAGCGCCGGGCAGTTGTGACCGATGGATGATCAGGCGGTCGTGTTCACGGCTATCGAAAGGTTTGTTCTCGTGCCATTTGATGGAGCCGACGAGTCTGATCTGTTTCGCCACCGGGGCGCGGTCGGCTCCGACGATGTCGATCTCGGGGTCGTTGGTGCGGGTCCAGTAGCTTCCGATGTAGTCGCAGTCTTCGAGGATCGGTTCGTCCGCGAGGCGCCAGAGCGCATCTCTGATCACTGGTTCGACAGCGCGGCCGCGCCACGAGGTCCAGCTGGAACGTATGGCTTTCAATACCCGGCTGCCTCGCCCGCGTTCGATCAGGGTCATGCCAGGTTCAATGAATGAAAGCCACAGCCGCAGATACGGATCGGTGATCCGATACCTGGTGAGCCTGCTCGGGTTGGTGGAGACTGGGAGCTCCGCCGCGACTATGCCGCGTTGCACCAGTTGTTCCAGAGATCGCGTCAGTGGAGCGGGTTGCAAACCCCCGGCGGTTCTGCCGATGGTGGTGAAGGTGCGCTCTCCGTGGCCGATGGCGCTGAGTACCCGGCGGGCCTGAATCTCGGAGGGAAACTCGGCAGCCATCGAACGTTCTGCGCTGACCAGCAGTGGCGAGGTCGGATCGTTCAGCGATTGTTCGAGGAACTCCCAGATTCCGGCTCCGCGCTCCCACGAACCGAGAATCAGCGGCAGACCACCGGTCACCAGGTGGGCATCGATCGCCTCGGCCGGCGGCAGGCCGGTCATGTTTGCGATGTCGGTCGGCGTAAGCGGCCCGACGACCATTTCAGTTCCCCGCTGATAGAACGGTCGTTCATAGGAGTTCAGCTTCTCCATCATCGCCATATCCGAACCGACGAGGATGAGCAGCACGGGGAGCTTTGACAGGTAGCGGTCGAAGTACTTCTGGAGACCTCCTTCGAAGCTCGGATCCTCTCTTACGAGGTAGGGCACCTCGTCAAGCACCACGATGCTGGGGCGATCGTCAGGAACGGCCTCGGCGAGCATGGCCAGCGCCGCTCCCCAAGTCTGCGGTGCATCGAGCTCGGCGAAGCCACTTGCTCCGGGAAGGGAGGATGCGGCCAACTCCGAGGCGAACGCTGCAAGGTCCGTCTCGCGAGAGTTGCCCCCAGCAGTGAAATAGACGTGCGGCACGGCTCGTTGACTGATGAACTCCTCGACCAGGCGTGACTTGCCGACCCGGCGCCGCCCGCGGATCAGCAGCGCGCAACCGGGCCTGCCAAACCGGCCCCCGTCTTCCACGCGATCGAGAAAGGTGCCAAGTCGGTCGAGCTCGGCACGGCGGCCTACGAATCCCGACATCGCGACTCCTACCATTCGTGTTAGTAACATCGATGATAGTACCATCATTGGTAGTGACAATTACTCGGATTTGATCTCTTGCAAAATCCTTACCGGAATCCACGGATGACTCGCGCAGGTCCCCGTCACCGGTCACCACCTACTGCTCAGGCCTTCAGCATCTTCTGGATCAGGGGCGGTGGCTCCCGCATCGCGCTGCACTCGGAGAGGGGCGGCAGGTGCCTCAGCGCGACCGACGCCGAGTGCGCCCAGTACGCCGCCAGACCAGCGAGCACGAGCATCAACGGGTCCTGGTACAGCAGCGTGGTCCAGAGGCCCGCTAGGGCCGCCATCCCGTATCCCGCGAACGCGCACACGAACACCCACACCGGCGCCCGGTGGTACCGCTTCGAGCGGGCGTTCAGTTCCGCTACCCCGGACAGGTTGAGCAGCAGGAGCAGCAGACCGACACCTGCGGCACCGGCGCCCCCTGTTGCGACCCAGCGGAATTCGACGGGGATCAGCGTGAGCACGAGCGCCGCCAGCCCGGCCCAGTACAGGCCCAGCAGCAAGCCGTTGACCAAGGACATCACCTGAACGCCGCGGCGGAGCATCTTGAACTCGATCCGGTGCGGGCAGTAGGGCTGCAGCAGCGCCTGGATCGCGGGCGCGTGCCAAGGATGGGCCTGGCAGGTGTCCCGCGGGTAGAGCATTCTGCGGAACGCGACGAGTTGCCACACGACCCAGGTGTACGGCAACGCGATCAGGGCAAGGAGTGCGTGATGGCTGTCGATGACCGCCATCGTCAGGCCCAAGCCGAGGAGCAGGACCGCGTATCCGGCCGCGGCGATCCCGACGACGAGGTCCTTCGGGCGGTGCAGCCGCTGCCACGCCGCCACCAGCGCCACGATGCTGACCGCTTGCAGCACAAGCCCGCACAACATGGCGAGCCCTGCGAGGGCGGCCAGTTCGTCACCTTGGTCGGCACCTTCGGCAAGGCCTGCGAGCCCGGCCATCAGGCCGACCGCGACGACCACCCAGCCCGACCAGACGGCCACGACGCTCAGCGCCCGCATGAAGCGGCCTTTCGCATTCAGGTCGGCGAACCGCACCCAGTGGGGGCACTTGTGGCGTTCGGTCTTCGTCAGGACCGGCTCGGCCCAGCCGTCGTCAGCGGCCTCGGGGGCGGCATCGGGGGCGGCCTCGACGGTGATCTGGGGGTCGCTCGGCAGGGGTTGCGGGGGTTCGTATGACATTGTGGGGCTTTCGGTCGGGCAAAGGGCGAGGTCCCGGCCGTGTTCGGCGGGGACCTCGCGAATTGTAGGGAACGTGCGGGCTTCGGTCAGCGGTAGGCGGCGCTCTGCAGGGAGTACAGCTCGGCGTAGGCGCCTTGGCGGGCCATGAGTTCGTCGTGGGTGCCTGATTCGGCGACGCGGCCTTCCTCGAGGACGATGATGAGGTCGGCCATCGAGACCGTCGAGAACCTGTGGGAGACAAGCACGGTCACGGTGCCGCGCTGGCGGCCCGCGTGGACTTCCTCGGCGAAGCGCTCGAAGAGGGCGTGCTCGGTCTGGGGGTCGAGGGCGGCGGTGGGTTCGTCGAAGAGGACGAGGAGCGGTTCTTTCCGCATGCGGCCGCGGCCGATCGCGAGTTTCTGCCATTGGCCGCCGGAGAGGTCGGTGCCGTCGTCCCAGCGGGCGCCGAGGCGGGTGTCGAGCCCGGCGGGGAGGTCGTCGAGGACGTCTTCTGCTCCGGAGCGGGTCATGGCGGCGCGGACGGTGTCGTCGTCGTAGCCGCCGCCGAGGTCGCCGATGCCGATGGTCTCGCGGGCGGTGAACTCGAATCGGGTGAAGTCCTGGAACGTGGCGCCGATGCGTTCGCGCCAGGCGTCCACTGCAAAATCGCGGAGGGCGTGGTCGTCGACATTGATCTGACCGGAAGTCGGCTGGTAGAAACCGGACAGGAGCTTGACGAGGGTGGTCTTGCCCGCGCCGTTCTCGCCGACGAGGGCGACCACTTTCCCTGCGGGGAGGTGGAGGCTGACGTCGTCGAGGGACTTGCGCTCGGACTCCGGGTAGGAGAAGGAGACGCCGTCGAGGGTGATGCCGCCGGTGAGGCGCTCGGGGACCGGGGCGGGCTCGACGGGGCCGCTGGTCGCTTCGGCGTACTCGCGCAGCATGATCAGGCGTTCGCCGAGTTTGGCGAGGCGGGTGAGCCACAGGGTCTCGGAGGCGACGTTCGCCCCGGCCCCGGCGACCATGCCGATGAGGCCGACGAGGAGGACGACGTCGCCAGCGGTCGCCTGGCCGCGGATCGACAGGTAGAGGATGATGCCGATCCCGGCGGCCATGCCGACCGCGGAGAGGAGGCCTTCGCCGGTGGCGATCCGGGCCGCCTTCCACTGGCCTCGGTTGCGTTCGGCGACAACGGCGGCGCCGGTCTCGTGGTGTCGTGCGGCGACGGCCGCCGCGGAGCCGAAGACGCGCAGCTCCTTGCCGGATTCGGCGAGGGTCGCGACCTCGAAGAGGTGGCGGCGGCGGCGCTCGGGTTCGGCGGTGGCGGTGTGGGCCTTCTCCTCCTGCATGCCGGCCCGGTTGGCGATCGACATGGCGGCCAGGGAGAACAGCGGGAAGACGAGCAGCAGCGGGTGGACGGAGAAGAGGAGCACCCCGCCGACGAGGATGGTGACCAGGCCGCGCGTCCACTGGGCGAGCCGGATGGCGCTGCTGGCGAGCAGCCACGTGTCCTCGCGGATGCGGTGCACCTCGTCGAGGAACTCGGGCCGCTCGTGGTGGTCGAGTCCGGGTGGGTTGCCCATGAGCGCCATGAGCTCCCGGTCGGAGGCGCGCTGGGTGTGCTCCAGGACGAGGAACACGAGTTTGACGTAGGCGAACACGACGGCCCAGATCAGGGCGGCGCCGACGCCGAGTCCGGCCGCGGCGAGCCACGCCGCTCGCTCGTCCCCGGTCTGGACGGCGTCGATGAAGACCTTCGTCAAGTAGACGAGCAGGGGCATGAGGACCGCTTGGACGACGCCGAGGACGAGCTGGGCGGTGATCGCCTTCGGGTGCGACCGGTAGCCGACGGCGATGCCGGTCTTGAAGCCGCGCAAGCGGTTCAGGATCTTCTGCTTCATGCGAGGGCTCCTAGGCGTGCGGGGTGCGGGCGAGGCGGGCGGCTTGGAGGGTGAAGGCTTCGGCGTACCGGCCGCCGAGGGCCATGAGCTCGTCGTGGGAGCCGTCTTCGATGACGCGGCCGCCGTCGAGGACGACGATGCGGTCGGCGCGGCGCACCGTGGAGAAGCGGTGCGAGATGACGATCGTGGTGAGTCCGGCGGTGATGTCGAGGAACTGCTCGTAGAGCTCGGCTTCGGCGCGCACGTCGAGCGCGGCGGCGGGCTCGTCGAGGATGAGGATCTTCGCGCCGGCCTGGACGGCGAAGAGCGCGCGGGCCAGGGCGATCCGCTGCCATTGGCCGCCGGAGAGGTCGGTGCCGCCGCCGTACTCGCTCGACAGGACCGTCTCGAGTCCGTCGGGGAGCGACTCGATGAGTTCGCGGATGCCCATGGGCTCGCACGCCTTCCAGATCAGGTCGGTGTCGTCCGCGAGGTGCGGGGCGCCGAGGGCGATGTTCTCGCGCACGGTGAGCTGGTAGCGGGTGAAGTCCTGGAAGAGCGCGGACAGGTGCGTGCGCCAGGCGGCCGGGTCGACCCCGGCGAGGTCGGTGCCGTCCACGGTGATCCGTCCGCCGGTGGGCTCGTAGAACCCGGACAGGAGCTTCACGAGGCTGGTCTTGCCGGCGCCGTTGTGCCCCACGACCGCAAGGGAAGTGCCGGCTTCGATCTCCAGGTCCAGGCCTTCGATCACTGGGCGGCTGGCCCCGGGGTATGAGAAGGCGACGTCCTCGAAGCGCACCGAGCGCTCGGGCGCGGCGGCGGGGAGTTCGGCGGTGACGGTCCGCTCCTCGGCGGCGAGCCCGGTTTCGAGGGCGAGGATCTTGGGGACGGGCAGCGCGCCGAGCGCGACGAACGCGGCCATGTCGTCGAAGGCCGAGGAGTTGAGCATGCTGGTGAGGGCCACGAGGTAGACGGAGAGGGCGGCGAATCCGACGGCGCCGTCGAGGCCGTCCCGGGCGAGCAGCATCGCTGTGGCGGTGGTGAGCACGAGCAGGCCGCCGATGACGCCGACGGCGGCGCGCGCCCTGATGCGCTGGTGCCGGTCGGCGAATGCCATGCGCGCGTTCCACTGCCGGTCGTAGCGGTCGAGCAGCCAGCCCATGAGGCCCCAGACGCGGATCTCCTTGGCGGGCTCGGCGGACATGGCGAGGTCGCGCGCGTACTCGTTCTCGCGCTTCTCGGTCGAGTTGGAGTACGCGGAGCGGCCGACGCGCGTGTACTCGTTCTGCATGACGATGAAGATGACGGGCCAGGCGACGAGCCAGGCGAGGCCGATCCAGATGTTGAAGAAGCACAGGACGATCGAGGCCCCGGCGGCGGCGAGGAACTCGGGGGCGATGGCCGCGAGGCCGCGGACGGCGCGTTCGGGCCGCATGTAGTCGGCGCCGAGCTGGCGGGCGATGCGCAGGAGCGCGAGGACGCGGTCGTCTTCGAGGTGGGCGATCCCGGCGGGGCGGGCGACGGCGGCGACGAGGCGGTTCTGGAGGAGCAGTTCGAGTTCGCGGCCGAGGTTGAAGGCGTTGGCGCGGTGGAAGTTGTCGACGACGCGGCCGAGGAGGAGCGCGGCGGTGCCCGCAGCAAGGAGGGCGTACGCGTACCGGGCCTCGGGCGAGCCGGGCCCGGCTTCGGCGGCGGCGGGGACGGCGCCGATGAGGAGGCCGGTGGCGACGGTCATCGTCAGCGGGAGGGCGGCGACGAGGACGGTGGTCGCGGCGAAGAGCGCGGTGCGGGGGCGGCTGATCTGGGGAAGGAGGCGCGCGACGGCGGCGAGGGCCCGGGCGGGGGCGAAGCGGGGCTCCGCCGCCGCGACCGCGGACGGGGTACTCGGGGGTGCCATATGAATCCCATCATGATGTCATGTTGACTTTGTTGTGACACCATAGCGAAGTCGACGAGCGTTGGCAAGTGCTGTCATCAAGGTGCGGAACGGTTCGGCAGCGGCGGGCGCGTCACCGCCGGGGCCTGCACCTGGGCATCCGGCGCGGGCCGCCGGTACTGTTGTCCCTCGTGTCAGCGCCCAATCTCGTCAACCTCGAAACCGTCTCCAAGGCCTACCCCGACCAGGTCATCCTCGACGCGGTCTCCCTCGGCATCGCCGCAGGTCAGCGCGTCGGCGTCGTCGGCCGCAACGGCGACGGGAAGTCGACGCTGCTGCGCCTCATCGCCCGTGCCGACGAACCCGACTCCGGCCGCGTCGTCCACACCGGCGGCACCCGCATCGCCGTCCTCGGCCAGACCGACAGCCTGAAGGACGACGCCACCGTCCGCGCCGAGCTGTTCGGCGGCATGGACGCGCACGAGTGGGCCTCCGACCCGCGCGTCCGCGAGATCCTCACCGGCCTCTTCGGCGGCCTCGACGCGCCCGTCCTCCCCGACGGCCTCGAGTCCCGCATCGGCGTGCTCTCCGGCGGCGAGCGCCGCCGCGTCGACCTCGCCCGCGTCATGTCCGAGGACGCCGACCTGCTGCTCCTCGACGAGCCCACGAACCACCTCGACATCGAGGGCATCGCCTGGCTCGCCAGGTACCTGAACTCGACGCGGGCCGCGATCATCACCGTCACCCACGACCGGTGGTTCCTCGACGAGATCTGCGACCGCATCTGGGACGTCCAGCGCGGCAACGTGTACGAGTACGACGGCGGCTACTCGGCGTACGTCCTGGCCCGCGCCGAACGCGAACGCCAGGAGAGCGTCACCGAGGAGAAGCGCCAGAACCTCATGCGCAAGGAGCTGGCGTGGCTGCGCCGGGGCGCCAAGGCGCGCACCGGGAAGGCGAAGTACCGCGTCGACGCCGCGAACGAGCTCATCGCGAACGAGCCGCCGCCGCGCGACACCGCCGAGCTCGTGAGCTTCGCGACCGGGCGCCTGGGCAAGACCGTGTTCGAGGCCGAGAACGTCACCGTCCGCGCCGGGGAGCAGACGCTCCTTGAAGGCCTGGACTGGATTCTCGGTCCTGGCAAGCGGATCGGGCTGCTCGGCGTCAACGGCGCGGGCAAGACCTCGCTGCTGCGCACCCTCGCGAACGCGCTCGACGACGTGCAGCCCGCAGCGGGCCGCGTCAAGGTCGGCCGCACGGTGAAGCTCGCGTGGCTCACCCAGCACATGGAGGACCTGGACGGGTCCTGGCGCGTGCTCGAGGCGATCGAGAACGTCGCCAAGCGGGTCCAGATGGGCAAGAAGGAGATGTCGGCCGGGCAGCTCGCCGAGCGGCTCGGGTTCGTCGGCGGGCGCCAGCGCACCTTCGTGCGCGACCTCTCCGGCGGGCAGCGGCGGCGCCTGCAGCTCGCGCGGCTGCTCATGGCCGAGCCGAACGTGCTGTTCCTCGACGAGCCCACGAACGACCTCGACATCGAGACCCTGACGCAGCTCGAGGACCTCCTCGACGACTGGGCGGGGACGATGGTCGTGGTCAGCCACGACCGGTACTTCACCGAGCGGGTCTCGGACGAGACGTGGGCGCTGCTGGGCGACCGGCGGCTGCGGCACCTGCCGCGCGGGATCGAGGAGTACCTGGAGCGCCGCGCCGACAAGTCGGCTGCGCCGCAGGCGAAGTCTGTGAACACTTCGAGTACCGCGAAATCTGGGGCGGCCGACGACCGGGCCGTGCAGAAGGAGCTGTCGAAGCTCGAGCGGCGCCTGGCGAAGGTCGAGGAGAAGATCGCGGGCCTGTACGCCGACATGGCCGAGCACGCGACCGACCCGGGGAAGCTCGGGGAGCTGCAGGACCAGGTCACGGCGTTCGAGACCGAGCGCGACGGCATCGAGGAGCGCTGGATGGAGCTCGCCGGTTAGCCAAGGGCCGCTTGGGTTCGCGCGCGCCCGCGCGCGGCCCGGCGGGTCGCGGTCCGATAACGGAGCCGACTAGTCTATCGGGTCCGAACGCTCCCATACCGGTTGGTAACCAACTCGTCATTCACTGATTTATGGGTCTCTTCCAGGGTCTTCACTTTCTGTTGTGATTTCCCTAACCTCGGTTTGAAAGCCCGAAAGGACCGGTTCCACCGAACCGTGCCCTACGGGCGGTGCGCCCCTATCGATCCCTTGCGCACCAACCCGTCTGAACCGAGAGGGAGTACCCCCCTATGACCGTCTCGTACCCTTCTGCTCGAAGCAGAGCCCTCCGCCGCGCCGCGGCCGCGTCCCTCGCGGGCGCGGCGGCGATCGGCTCGATCACCTTCGGCGGCCTTGCGGCCCATGCCGAACCGGCCGCGCAGATCGTCGGCGCCGCCTCCCCTGCCGCCATCGACGGCGAGTACCTCGTCGTCATGGAGGACGGCACCGCCTACCGCGAGGCCGACGAGATCGCCAGCGACGCAGGCGCTTCCGTCGCCGATGACTTCGCCGAAGTGGACACCGTCCTCGTCGAGGCCACCGAGGCCGAGGCGCTGGAGATCGCCGCCGCCGACGGCGTGGCCTTCGTCGAGCAGAACGCGGTCGTCTCGATCGACGCCGTGCAGACGCCCGCGACCTGGGGCATCGACCGCATCGACCAGACCGACCTGCCGCTGAGCGGCAGCTACGAGTACCTCGGTACCGGTTCGGGCGTGCACGCCTACATTGTGGACACCGGCATCAACGCCTCGCACTCGGAGTTCACCGGCCGCGTCGGGGCCGGGTACGACTTCATCCAGAACGACTCGACGCCGCAGGACGGCAACGGGCACGGCACCCACGTCGCGGGCACCGTCGGCGGCACCACTTACGGTGTGGCCAAGAGCGTCACCCTCCACGGCGTGCGCGTCCTCGACAACGCCGGCTCGGGTACCACCGCGGGCGTCGTCAACGGCATCAACTGGGTCGCGAGCAACGCGATCAAGCCGGCCGTGGCGAACATGAGCCTGGGCGGCGGCTACTCCGCGTCCCTCAACAACGCCGTCACCGCGGCGGTCAACTCGGGCGTGACCTTCGCGGTCGCCGCGGGCAACGAGGACCAGGACGCCTGCAACGTCTCCCCGGCCTCGGCCCCGGCGGCGATCACCGTGGCCGCCAGCGACAACACGGACACCCGCGCCTACTTCTCCAACTTCGGGTCCTGTGTGGACGTGTTCGCGCCGGGCGTGGACATCACCTCCGCGTGGTACTCCTCCAACTCGGCCACCAACACCATCTCGGGCACCTCGATGGCCTCCCCGCACGTCGCGGGCGCCGCCGCGGTCTACCTGGGGCTCAACCCGAGCGCGTCGACCAGCGCCGTCGCCTCCTGGGTCACGGGCAATGCCAGCACCGGCAACATCTCGGACGTCCAGGGCAGCCCGAACCTGCTGCTGTACACCGGGACCGGCGGCGGCACCGACCCCGACCCGAGCGACTGCACGGCCACCAAGTCGACGGCCGCCGCGATCGCCGACCTCGCCACCGTCAACTCGACCCTGGCCCTCACCTGCGACGGCAGCGCCAGCAGCTCCAGCACCGTGGCCGTCAACATCACCCACACCTGGCGCGGGGACCTCGCGATCTACCTGATCGCCCCCGACGGCACGAGCTACACGCTGAAGACCTCCTCCAGCAGCGACTCGGCCGACAACGTCATCGCGACCTACCCGGTCAACCTCTCCAGCGAGACCGCAACGGGCACTTGGACACTGCGCATCGTGGACGCCTACTCGGGCGACTCCGGGACGCTCAACTCCTGGACCCTCGCGCTCTGACTCCCCCGCACAACTGAATAGCGGGTGACCGCGGGCGGGCCCTCCCCGTCGACCGCTGCACCCGGCACCGCGACCTGGAGCCGTCGCACGCCGGGAGCCGCGCCAGGACCCGCCCCGCGGCCCCGCACCACCCGAACGTCGGCGCGAGCCGATCCGATCCCCGAAAACCCATCCCGCATATCCCGTCCCGGCCACTGGACCGGCCAGGACCACCCGAAGGGACCCAATGTCCATGTCGCACAAACTGCGCTCTTCAAAACACCGAACTTCCGCAGCAGCGGTCGTAGGCGTCGCCGCCTTCACCGCCCTCGCGTTCACCGCCACCGCCGCCGAGGCGAAACCGGCCCTCGGCCAGATCGTCGGCGAGGACGCCGCAGGCTCCATCGCGGGCGAGTACATCGTCGTCCTCGAAGAGGACACCTCGCTCTCGACCGCCGTCAAGAGCATCGAAGGCGAGGAGGTCGTCGAGACCTTCGACGAGATCGACGCGTTCCTCATGGAGGCCAGCGAGTCCGAGGCGAAGGAGCTCGCCGCCGAAGACGGCGTGGCCTTCGTCGAGCAGAACGCGGTCGTCTCCATCGACGCCACGCAGACCGGCGCCACCTGGGGTATCGACCGCATCGACCAGCGCAACCTGCCGCTGTCGGGCTCCTACACCTACAACTACACCGGTGAGGGCGTCCACGCGTACATCGTGGACACCGGCATCAACTCGACCCACACGGAGTTCACCGGCCGCGTCGGCGCCGGGTACGACTTCATCTCGAACGACTCCACGCCGCAGGACGGCAACGGCCACGGCACCCACGTCGCCGGGACCATCGGCGGCACGATCTACGGTGTGGCCAAGCAGGTCACGCTCCACGGCGTGCGCGTCCTCAACAACGCCGGCTCCGGCACCACCGCCGGGGTCATCAACGGCATCAACTGGGTCGCCAGCAACGCCATCAAGCCGGCCGTGGCGAACATGAGCCTCGGCGGCTCCTACTCGGCGGCGCTGAACAACGCCGTCGCCAACGCCGTCGCCTCCGGCGTCACCTTCGCGGTCGCGGGCGGCAACGAGAGCACCGACGCGTGCACGAAGTCCCCGGCCTCCACGCCGTCGGCGATCACCGTGGGCGCGACGACCTCCACGGACGCGCGCGCCTCCTACTCCAACTACGGCACCTGCCTCGACGTGTTCGCGCCGGGCTCGAGCATCACCTCCGCGTGGCGCACGAGCAACACCTCCACGAACACCATCTCCGGCACCTCGATGGCCACCCCGCACGTCGCGGGCGCCGTCGCGCTCTACCTGGACGCCAACCCGAGCGCGTCGACCTCCGCGGTGACCTCGTGGGTCACCGGGAACGCCACCACGGGCGTGGTGACCGGCGCGGGCACCGGCAGCCCGAACCGGCTGCTGTACAGCCTGTAATCGCTTAACCCGCACGGGACCTTGCGCTCAGTGAGCGCAAGGTCCCGTTCTGTTTATCCCTTTTAGACCAAACGCTGGATTTGCTCATTCACTGATCTCTTGATGTGATTCGGGGGGTTTACACAGTTTGTTCTAGACCTTAGGCTCACTGCCAGGGTCTGACGGCCCGTCGCAGAGCCGTGGGGCCCGGACGGGTGAAGCGGGGCGGGGGCGAGCCCGGTCCGCGCCCGGCCCCCCCCCCCCCCCCCCGGGGAGGGCGCCCCCAAGCAAGAGGGCGCCCCCCCCCTACAAAAGGGGCTTTGTCTTTTCCACGGGAGGGAAGAAAAGAGGTA
>NZ_JBVJHZ010000003.1:0-21220 GCF_055586545.1 Glycomyces sp. NPDC050141
CCCCCCCCCCCCCCCCCCCCCCCCCCCCCCCCCCCCCCCCCCCCCCCCCCCCCCCCCCCCCCCCCCCCCCCCCCCCCCCCCCCCCCCCCCGCTTTTCTAGGCCTTGACCTGGGTCTTCAGTCGCAGGTCGGCGACGTTCCGGCCCGCCGCGACGGTCCAGGTGCCCTCGATCGTCTGCCAGGCGCGGGTCGTCTCATTCCAGTATTGGAACGAGCGTTCTTCCAGGGGGATGACCACGTCGACGGTTTCCCCTGGCTCCGCTTCGATGGCTTCGAAGCCTGCCAGGCGGTGGGTTTCCACTCCGCCTTCGATGTCCGCCTCGGGGGTCAGGTAGACCTGGACCACTTCGCGGCCCTGCACGCCGCCGCTGTTGCGGACCTTGACCTTGACCTGGTCGCCTTCGACACTGATTTCCTCGTACTCCCACTCGGTGTAGGAGAGGCCGTGCCCGAACCAGTACGCGGGCTCGTGGCCGTCGCGCTGCTCCCAGGCGCGGTAGCCGATGAAGATGCCTTCGTCGTAGCGGAGCTCACCGTTCTCGGGCACGACCTGGACGACCGGCGCGTCTTCGAGGCGCCTCGGCCAGGTCGTGGTGAGGCGGCCGCCCGGTTCGGCGCCGAGGAGGACGTCGGCGAGCGCGTGGCCGCCCTCCTGGCCGGGGAACCAGGTCAGGAGGATCGCGGCGACGTCGTCGGACCAGGGCATCTCGACGGGGGAGCCGGTGTTGACGACGACGACCGTGTTCGGGTTGGCCTCGGCGACGGCCGCGACGAGCTCGTCCTGGCGGCCCGGCAGGCGCAGGTCGCGGCGGTCGAAGCCCTCGGATTCGGTGAGGGCGGTCGTGGAGACCACGACGACCGCGACGTCGGCGGTGCGGGCGGCTTCGACGGCTTCGGCGATGAGCCGGTCCTCGTCGGGGCGGGGCCCGGTGTGCATGAGCCCGAACAGGACTGAGGGCGGGAACCCGGGCGGGAACGCGAACGGCGTGAACTCGAGCCGGACCGGGAGTTCCTGGCCCGCTTCGAGTTCGAGCACCGCCCGTTCGACGCCGGGGCCGAAGAACGCCTCGAACGGGTCGTCGGTCGCGTAGTCCTGGTCGCCGTCGAACACGACGTCGTCGCCGATCACGAGCTTGTGGCGGCCGAAGCCCCTGGTGCCGAAGACGTGCGCGCCGGTCTCGGTCACGCGGAAGACGCCTTCGAGCACGGCGTGGCTGAACTCGTCCTGCGCGAGTTCGCCCGGCAGGTAGCTCATCCATTTGACGTCGCCGCTGGCGAGCGGGTCGGCGGCGAGTTCGGTGCCGTCCTTGCGCACCGGCCGCACGTCGAGGTCGAAGTCCTTGCCCGCGGCCTGGATCTGCTCGAAGAGGTCGACGCCCTGCGCGTACTGGACGCGGTCGCCGAGGGCTTCGCGGAGGCCGTCGAGCGGGGAGACGACGCGGGCCGGGAACACGGTGGCGGAGCCGCCCCCGAGGATGCGGGCCTCTTGCGCTGCGGGGCCGATGAGGGCGAGCCGTCCGATCGCGTCGGCGCTCAGCGGCAGGACCGCCGCGGCGCCGCCTTCGGGCGCGTCGTTCTGCGCGAGCACGAAGGAGCGCTGGGCGATCTCGCGAAGCAGCCCTTCGGGGTCGGCGACCGCTTCGAGGCGCTCGTCCACTGCCGCGCGCACGCCTTCGAGGGCGCCGACGCGGGCGGCGAGGGTGAGCATGCGGCGCACCGCGTCGTCGACGTAGGTCTCGCTGGTGCGGCCGTCGCGGACGGCCGCGACGAGGTCGGCGCCGTACACGGTGAACGGTCCGGGCATCGCGAGGTCGAGCCCGGCCTCGATGCCCTCGACGGTGTGGCGGGCCGCGCCCCAGTCGGAGACGTTGAAGCCGTCGAACCCGAACTCGTCGCGCAAGGTAGCCATGAGCTCCTTGTGCGCGGTCATCGTGTGGCCGTTGACCGAGTTGTACGCGGTCATGACGCCCCACGGGCGCACGGCGGCGGTGATCATCTCGAAGGGCCGCAAGTACAGTTCGCGCAGCGCCCGCTCGCCGATGATGTTGTCCACAGTGAACCGGTCGGTTTCCGCGTCGTTCCCGACGTAGTGCTTCATCGTGGTGCCGACGCCGCACTCCTGGACCCCGGCCACATACGCCTGGGCGATGCGCCCGGTCAGGTACGGGTCCTCGCTGAACGCCTCGAAGTGGCGCCCGCCCAGCGGGGAGCGGTGCAGGTTGATGGTGGGCGCGAGCAGCACGTCGACGTCCTTGCGGCGGGACTCGGCCGCGAGGAGGTTCCCGATGCGGCGCACCAGTTCCGGGTCCCAGGAGGCCGCCTGCGCGGTCGGGCTCGGCAGGGCCAGGGACGGGTCGGCGGCGGTCCAGAAGCGGCCGCGCACGCCGATCGGGCCGTCCGAGACGGTCATCGCGCGCAGGCCCGCCTCGGGCACGGGGATCGTGCGCCACATGTCGAGCCCGGCCAGGAGGTCGGCCTTCGTCTCCAGGTCCATCTTCGCCAGGGCCGCTTCGACGGCCTCGGCGTACTCGGGTCGGTCGGCCGGGATGCTCCAGTCGCTCATGGCCCTTCCTTTCTGTGGTGTGTCATATCGGTTCGTATCAGGATTCATCGGTCACCGCACCCGCTTGACGCGCAGCACGCTCAGCGCCCCGCCGACCGCGACGCACGCGCAGGCGGCGAACAGCAGCGAGTAGTTCTCGCCGCCGCCCACGGCGAGCACGGCGGTGGCGGCGACAGGCAGGATGACCTGCGGGAACCCGTTCGCGAGGTTCGCGATGCCGAGGTCCTTCGCGGGCTCGTCGGGGTTCGGGAGGGTCTGGAAGACGAGTACGGCGTCGACGGCGGCGAACAGGCCGCCCGAGACGGTGAGCACCAGCTGCGCGGCCACGATCATCGGCAGGCTCGGCGCGAGCGCGAGCAGGATCAGGCCCGCCGCCGAGATCAGCCCGGACGCGACGAACAGCGGCCTGCGCCGCCCGATCCGGTCGGAGAGCCAGCCGCCGAACAGGGCCACGGCGGTCTGCAGCGCGTAGCTGACGAGGAAGAGCACGCCCACGACGCCGCCCGCCTCGGCCGCGCTCAGGTCGAGCCGCGCGGCGATGAAATAGACCATGTAGATCATCGGCGCGGCCCCGCCGAAGACGAGCAGGAACTTCGCGAGCCAGACCCACCCGAAGTCCGGGTGGCGGCGGGGGTTGAAGACGAAGGTGGATCCGATCGCCTTGAGCGAGAACCGCTCTCGCGGCGCCTCTACTCGCGGGTCGTTGAACGCGAGCACGAACTGCGCGGCGAGTGCGATCGCGAGCGCGCACGGGACCATGAACATCAGCAGCGTGTTCTGGGTGACGGCGGCGAGACCGGACCCGGCGAGGATGCCGCCGGTGACGGCCGCGCCGAACGCGCCCGAGACGCGGCCCTGGTCCTTCGCGGGCACCTGGTCCGGGATCGAGGCCATCGTCCCGGCGAGCGCCGCGTTGAACCCGGCCTGGGCCAGCGCCCAGCCGAAGACGAGCGCCCACACCTCGGGGACGAGCGCGATGACCGCGATCCCGGCCGTGCCGACGATGATGCCCCCGGCGATCCAGGGCCTGCGGCGGCCGAAGCGCGAGCGCGTGCGGTCCGAGAGGCGCCCCCAGAGCGGCCCGCCGAACATGCCGACGGCGGCGCCGACGCTGAGGACCATCGCGTAGACGGCCTCGTAGTCGTCTCCGGCGACTGCTTCGACGCGGATGGCGAGCGTGACGATCGAGGGGGTCATGAGCGCGGTCCACAGCCCCCAGTTGGAGAGGGCGGCGCGCACGATGAATCCGCGCGGTGCAGCGAGTTGCCTTGCGGGCGTTGGGGTCACGTCGAGCGCCATCGGGCCGCTCCTTTGCGGGGTGGGGTGTTCACCTTTCGAAGTGTGGCACACTTACCGAGTGATCGGTAGGTTTGGTTACCGAACTGTGACACTCTATGCTGGAGCACCCGACCCAGGAAGCACCCGATGCCGAGCACGCAGCACAGCACCCGCGGCCAGGCCCGCCGCGACGAGATCGTGCGGGCCGCGATCGAGGTCATCGGCGAACGCGGCTACCGGGGCGCGAGCCTCGCCGCCGTCGCCGAGAAGGTGGGCCTCACCCAGCAGGGCCTCCTCCACTACTTTCCGAGCAAGGAAGCGCTGCTCATCGGCGTGCTCACCCTGCGCGAACGCTGGGACTCCGGCGGCCGGGACGTCATCGCCGAGCCCATGACCATGGCCGCCCACCAAGGCGTGGTCGAGGCCAACGCGCACCGCGAGGCGATCGTGCGCACCTTCTCAGCGCTCCTCGGCGAATCCGTCACCGAGGACCACCCCGCCGCCGAGTTCTTCAAGCACCGCTACCGGCGCGTGCGCGAGGCCTACACCGCGAGCCTGCGCCAGGAATGGGGTGACCGGCTCCCGTCCGGACTCACCCCGGAGGAAGCCGCGCCGCTCGTCATCGCGATCATGGACGGTCTCCAGTTCCAGTGGCTCCACGAGCCCGAGTCGTTCGACATGCCCGCAGCGTTCAGGGCCTTCGTCCGGCTCCTCGATCCGAAAGCGGCCGAATGACCCTGCCTGCCCTCGAAGCCCTGGCCTGCCCGAACTGCGCGCAGCCGCTCGCCCAGGCCGACCGGCGCCTGTCCTGCCCCGACGGGCACTCGTTCGACCTCGCCAAGCAGGGCTACGCGCCGCTGCTCGCGCCCGGCTCGAACACCACGACAGGCGACACGGCCGAGCAGATCGCCAACCGCGAGGACTTCCTCGACTCGGGCGTCTACGACCGGCTCATGGCCGCCGTAGCCAGCGCATCGGTGACCGACGCTCCGGGCGTGATCATCGAACCCGGTTGCGGCACAGGGCACTACCTCGCCGCCGCGCTCGCGGCCGACCCGTCCCGCGACGGGATCGGACTCGACACCTCGAAGTACGCGCTGCGCCGCTGCGCCAAGCGCGTCATTCCGGAAAGCGAACCGCGACGAGACGCCGGAACTCAAGGGCGCCTCGCCGCGGTGCTCGCCGACGCGTGGCAGCGGCTGCCAGTACGCGACGGCGCCGCCGCCGCGGTCCTCAACGTCTTCGCCCCCCGCAACGCCGACGAGATCGCGCGCGTACTCCACCCACGAGGAGCACTCGTGGTCCTCACCCCCCGGCAGGACCACCTGCGCGAACTCGTCGACGCCTTGGACTTGCTGAGCGTCGACCCCGCGAAACCGCAGCGGACCGCCGACCAGCTCGGGACCCTCTTCGAGGCCGAGCGGACCGACGAGATCACCTATGCGATCGGTCTGGGACACAACGAGGTCCTGCGGCTCGTCGGGATGGGCCCGAGCGCCCGGCACACCGACGCCGACTCGCTCGTCGCGGCCGTCGCCGCACTGCCCGAGCGGATCGACGTCACCGTCTCCGCGGAAGTGACCCGGTGGCGCAAGAAGCACTGACGGAACTCGATCTTCCCTGCGCCCTTCCCTGCGCCACCGGGAGCCCCCCGGCTGAACCCGTGCCCGGTTCGAGCACTTGTCCTCGTTTGTGTTGACCAGTACGGTACGAACCATCACCCCTAACCGGCTGGAGATGAGATCAGTGTTCGATCAGAAACGCGCGGCGCGGCGCGGCCTGGCACTCGGCGCTGCCGGGCTGCTCGCCCTTGCAGGCTGCGGCACCGGCGAAGCCGAAGCTCAGGACGAGGTCACGGCTACTGACGCGCCCGGCGTCGAGGCCCTGAAAGTCGAGGTCATCGAGACCTACGACCACGACGCCGGCTCCTTCACGCAGGGCCTCCAGCTTGCCGAGCACCCCCAGTACGGCCAGGTCCTGTATGAAAGCGCTGGCCTCTACGGCGAATCCGACGTGCGCATCACCGACCCCGGCACCGGCGAAGTGCTCGCGACCCAGGACCTCCCGGCCGAGCATTTCGCCGAAGGCCTCACCCTCACCGACACCGACATCTGGCAGATCACCTGGCAAGAGCACACGGCCCACCGCCGCGACCCGGTCACGCTCGACATCGTCGAGTCCGTCTCGTACGAAGGCGAGGGCTGGGGCATCTGCTATGACGGCGAACAGCTGGTCATGAGCGACGGGTCCTCCACACTCACGTTCCGCGACCCCAAGACCTTCGAGGAGACCGGCACGATCGACGTCACCCTCGAAGGCGAACCCGTCACCCAGATCAACGAGCTCGAATGCGTTGACGGCCAAGTCTGGGCCAACCTCTGGCAGACCGACCAGATCGTCCGCATCGACCCCGCCACCGGCGAAGTCGGCGCCGTCGTCGACGCCGCCGGTCTCCTCCCCGAAGAGGACTCGGCCGGAGCCGATGTGCTCAACGGCATCGCCGCAGCCGAAGAAGAAGGCACCTTCTACGTCACCGGCAAACTCTGGCCCAAACTCTTCCTCGTCCGGTTCACCCCGGCCTGAGGACACCCGCGGTACCGCAGGCGGTACCGCTGAAGCGGGGGTTGACGGGATCGTCTAAAGCGCTTGCGGCCCATAGATTCTGGGGCATGCGAAAGAAGATGATCCCTGCCGCCGCGGCGGCCCTCGGCCTCGTCGGCGTCCTCGCCGCGGCCCAGCCCGCCGCCGCCCGCACCCACGAGACCGACACCGACCGCCTCGAAGCGCAGCTGGAGGCGTTCGCCGAACTCGCGGGCGGCTCCGTCCTCGTCGAAGTCGAGCATGGCGACGAGACCTGGACCGAAGCCGCCGGAGTCCGCAGCCTCGCCGAGGACGCCGCCCCGGCGCGCCCGGGCGACCAGGTCCGCATCGGCAGCGTCACCAAATCGATGACCGCCGCCGTCGTACTCCAGCTCGAAGGCGAAGGCTTCCTCGACCTCGACGACCCGATCGGCGACTACCTGCCCGGACTCCTTCCCTACGAAGCGGACCCGACCGTCCGCCAGCTCCTCCAGCACACCAGCGGCGTCCCCGAATGGCTCAGGCTCGCCTATCCCGGCCTCGGCCGCGGCGACTTCACCGAGCTGTACGCCGGATACCGGACCCATTACGAGCCCGAGGAGATCGTCGCCATCGCCACCGCCGAAGACCTCGATTTCGCCCCGGGCACCGACTGGTCCTACTCCAACACCGGGTACACGATCCTCGGCATGCTCATCGAGGAGCGCACCGGCGAGAGCCTGCGCCACGAACTCGAAGAGCGCGTCTTCGAGCCCGCCGACCTCGACCGCACCTACTTCCCGCGCGACGACACCTCCGGCATCCGCGGCCCGCACGCGGTCCCCTACGTCACCACCGGCGACCCTGATCGCCCCTACTTCGACACCACAGCGCTGTCCAACACGCAGACCTGGGCCGGCGGCGGTGCCATTTCCACAGTGAGCGACCTCAACGACTTCTATGAAGCCCTCGCCGACGGCACGCTCCTCACCGCCGAGCAGTTCGCCGCGGCCGCCGAGTTCATGGAGACCGGCGGGAGCTACGACTACGGGCTCGGTCTCGGCCGCGTCGAGATCGACTGCGGCACCGGCAAAGAGACCTTCTACGGCCACGAAGGCGACGGCCTCGGCCACCAGACCCAGTCCTTCCACTCCTTCGACGGCGAACGCCGCTTCACCATCTCCTGGAGCATCGACGACAAAGCAGGCTACGGCGACGAGGACGCCTTCGACCAGGCCCTGTCCGACCTGACCCGGACCGCGCTCTGCGAGCGCTAGCGCCACCCGCGACCGGCCCGGCGTCCCCACGCCGGGCCGGACGCGTGCCTCAAGAGTCCGTGAGGAACCGCGCACGCACCGTCCTGAGTGAACAGAACCGTGCGAGAGCGGGAATTGCGCGGAAGGTTCGGGTAGGCCATGATGAGGTCATGGCCATCACACCCCTGGACCGATTGCTGGAGTACAAGATGCACCTCTTGACCGACTCCGGGCAGCCCCGCGCCTACGCCACCTGGTGGCAGGACCTCACCACCGCGGCCTTCTCCGCGTGGTTCTTCGGCGGCCTCATCCTCGACGTCAACGCCCACGCCCGCGGCTGGGCCGAGTCGTTCTTCACCTGGTGGCACCTGGCCTTCTACACCGGCTTCTTCGCCACCGCCGCCTGGATCGCCTGGATGATCGTCCGCGCGCACCGCGCCGACGGCCGCACCGGCATGGCCGCCGTCCCCCACGGCTACGGCCCCGCGGTCGTCGGCGTCCCGCTCTTCCTCGTCTCCGGCATCGCCGACATGATCTGGCACGAAGTGCTCGGCGTCGAGACGAACCTCGCGATCCTCTTCAGCCCTTCGCACCTGACGCTCGCGGCGGGCGGCATCCTCATCGTCGCCGCGCCCCTGCTCTCGGCCTGGCGCCGCGCCGCCCTCAACGCCGAACCCGAGCCGATCCCGCTCGAGGCCCGCATGGCCGCGCCCGCGCTCTCCCTCGGCTACATCACGACCGCGCTCGTGCTCTTCCTCGCCTACCTCGTGCCGCACACGAACTCGCCGGTCGCGGTCGCCGCCGCCCTCCAGGGCCCGAACGTCTTCGAGGGCTTCCCGGTGGCGGGCATCGTGTTCACCACGGTGCTGGTGCTCGCGCTGGCGGTGCAGATGACCGGCCGGTTCCGGCTCCCGCTGGGGTTCTTCACCGTGGCGTTCGCGTACCCGGCGGTCATGGCCGGCGCGTACGCGGGCTTCGAGTACGGCGGGTACGTCTGGATCTTCCTGCTCTCGGGCGCGTGGCTGGACTTCCTGATCTGGCTGGTCCGGCCCGAACTGCGCCGCCGCCGCGACCTGCTCGTGCTCGCCGGGGCCTGGGCGGTGCCGATCTGGGCCGCGTTCCTCATCGCCACCGGCGCGGCCACGGGCGTGTGGCCCGCCGCCGAGATCGGTTTGGGCGCACCCATTGTCGCCGCTGTGGTCGGCAGCCTGTTCATGCTCGTGATCCAGCCCGAGCGGCGCGACTACGTGCCGCCGGTCCCGGTCGAGCCGTCGCCGTTCGACGACGTGATCGCCCGCGCGAAGGCCATGACCGCCAACAAGCCCGCAGAATAAGCGACGGCCCCGGCATCGCGCCGGGGCCGAAACGCTTACTTCTTTAGCGCCGCAAGGCTCTTCGTGAGCAGGTCTTCGGCGATGAGCGCCGTGCTCGTGCCCTTCGTGCGGCACGCGTACGCGCCCGAGACGCGGCCCGCGTCGATGGCCTCGGCGGTGCCCGCGCCCTTGCGCCGCGCCCACAGGAGGCCCGAGACGAACGCGTCGCCCGCGCCGTTGGAGTCCACGGGCTGCCAAGCGGCCCATTCGGGGTCGACCGCGCCGAGCTCGGCGACCGGGTCGATCGCGTCGTAGCGTTCGAGGGCGCCGCCGCGCTCCATGACGTACCCGCCGTGCTCGCCGTCGGTGGCGATGACCAGTTCGGCCCGGCCGTTGTCGGTGATCCAGCGCAGCACTTTCTCCGGCTCGGCGAGCTTCGCGGCCGAGAGGGTCACGAGGTCGGCGCGCAGCGCGTACTCCTTGTGGTGCTCGGCCTCGCCGTCCCAGGCGTGCAGGTCGGTCGAGACCGGCACGTCCTCGGGGATCGCGTTCAGCATGTCCCGGTTGATGTTCGTGATGGAGACGTGCACCTGCTTCGCCTCGGCCAGGTGCGGGGCGTAGAACTCGGCGGGCAGGCGCAGGTCGGCGGGGTGGCGGCCGTCGTAGAAGGAGTAGCGGCGCCCGCCCGCGTCGACGAGGTTGACCGAGCGCGGGGTCCCGTTGGGGGAGATGAGGTGCCGGAAGTCGAGGCCGTGCTGCTCGTAGTGGCGCAGGACCAGCTTGCCCTGCTCGTCGTCGCCGATGAAGTCGAGGAAGCGGGTGGCGAGCCCGAGGTGGAGGCAGCCGAGCGCGACGCCGTTCCCGGTGTGCGCCACGTAGTCGTAGATCGGTTCGACGCCGAGCGAGTCGCCGTCGCCGATCGCGATCTCGGGGACGCGGACGATGGTGTCGACGCCGACGCCGCCGACGACCAGGATGTCGAGCATAAGATTGCTCCCTTTGCAAGAAATTGCAGTATGTTCCGGAACGTATTGCAGGCATCGACCTTAAGTCGATGCCTGCGAACGGTCAAGCCCGATTGCCTATTGAACCGCGACTTTCCCGCGCCGGATCGCGTAGGCGAGCGTCGCCGCGCCGAGCGCCGGGCCCCACAGCCAGAACGGGAAGTCCAGGAAGGCGAGGGTCATGGCGCCGTTGCGAAGTCCGAGCGTCGCCATCGGCACCGCCATGAACGTGAACATCGCGGCCATGATCGCGCCAGGGACGATCGCGACCATCGGCGGCACCGGGCGGCCCTTGACCGCGAACATCCAGAACGGCCAGCGCTCGCCCCACTGCTGGGTCAGGCCGAGGCAGAGGATGCCGCCGCCGAGGGCGCCGGTCCCGAGGAGCAGGCCCCAGATGCGGATCTCGATCGGCATGTCGCCCATGGGGCCGCTGCTGAACATCGGCCACGGGGTCAGCCAGGTCATGCGCACCAGGCCGTAGGGGAGCGAGCAGGCGAACGCGGTCCAGGCCGCGACCCGGCCCCACTTCGCGGCCTTCTCAGGGGTCAGCCATGCGGGCGCGGTGCCGTTCTCGCGGCGCTGCAGGAGCGACTGGAGCGTCAGTGCGGCCCAGATCGCGCCGCCCGCGACCGTCCAGAGCTGGGTGAGCATGTAGGCGCCGACGGCGGCGGTCTTGGTGCCGAGGCCCTGCACGAACTCGCCGACGGCGGCGTAGTCGACGACGCCCGTGACACCGACTCCGATGAGGACGGCCGCGATCGCGGCGGCCGTGATGGTCTTCGCGGCCGTCCCCCGGGCCAGCAGGACCGGGACGACGACGGCGGCGAACGGCAGCAGGAACGCGACGAGGTACCCGGCGAACGAGATCGGCGTGATCGTGGTGAGCAGCATGCCGAACACGACGGTGTAGAGCGCGGTGAGCGGCCACAGCTTCGGTTTGGTGCGGGCGATGAGCAGCCCGCCGAGCCCGGCGGCGACGAGCGCGGCCGGGGCGATCCACTCGGGCACCCCTGCGGGGAGCGGGATCGTGGGGTCGTGGAGGTCGTACGAGTACGGACCCCCTTCAGGGTCGAGCAGCTGCCACAGGCCGATCGGGAGGGCCAGCAGCGACCAGAGGAAGGCGGCGAGCGCGGTCGCCCTTGCGAAGCGGGTGGGCCGCACCTGCGGCGTTTGCGTTGTCATGACTACAGATTCGCGGTTTCCCGGGCCCGTTCCCTCCCGCGAGCGGGCGAACCGCCTCCCTCTCGCGGGGGAACCGTCCGGGGGAGGCCGCGGGGCGCGGACTTCGCGCAGACGCAACACCGTCGACCTGCGATTGCAATACCCGTACGAGAAGGTCACGGACTCATCACAAACAGGATGGGGTGTGGTTACGGCAGCTGTCATCGCCACTCTGACTGCCATAGGGTGTAACTCGGATCACGCAAACCTCCAATCTCTAGCTGCGTGTCCTCTCGAACAAAACCTAGGAGCAACCATGTCTCGCTTTCCCCGAGCACTGCTGGCAGTCGCCACAGCGGGTATCACAGCGCTCTCGCTCACCGCGTGCGGCGAAGGTTCCGACAACAGCACTGACTGCGAAAGCGACGCCTTGAAGATCGGCACGATCCTGCCGCAGACCGGCTCGCTGGCGTTCCTCGGCCCGCCTGAGTTCGCGGGTGTCGACCTCGCCATCAAGGAGATCAACGAAGCGGGCGGCGTCCTCGGCTGCGACGCCTCGGTCATCCACCAGGACTCCGGCGACACCACCTCGCCCATCGCCAGCGAATCGGCGGACGCGCTCATCCGCCAGGGCGTCCACACCGTCATCGGCGCCGCCTCCTCCAGCGTGTCGCTCAGCTTCATCGACAAGCTCTACCAGGAGGGGATCGTCCAGATCTCCCCGGCGAACACCTCGCCCGAGTTCACGACCTACGCCAACGGCGACTACTACTTCCGCACGGCGCCCTCGGACGTCCTGCAGGGCCGCGTCCTCGCCGACACGCTGATCCAGGACGGCCACGAGAAGATCGTCATCCTGGCGCTCCAGGACTCCTACGGCACCGGCCTCGCCACCTCCGTGGAGGAGAACTTCACCGAGTTCGGCGGTGAAGTGATCGACACGATCATCTACGACCCGGCCGCCACCGAGTTCTCCGCCGAGGCCGGCCAGGTCGCCGACTCCGGCGCCGACGCCGTCGTCCTCATCACCTTCAACGAGATCGTGAACCTCGCCCCGGCCCTCGCCGAGGAGAACATGAGCGCCCAGGACCTCGGCTGGTACTTCGTCGACGGCAACCTCTCCAACTACGGCGACCAGTTCCCCGAGGGCTTCCTGGAGGGCGCCAAGGGCACCTACCCGGGCGCCGACACCGCCGGCATCCAGGACCGCCTCCTCGAGGTCGACCCCGAGCTGACCGACTTCACCTACGGCCCCGAGTCCTACGACGCCACCGTGCTCGCGGCCCTCGCCGCGATCCAGGGCGGCAAGATCGACTCCGAGACCATCAAGGACAACCTGATCGACGTCAGCCGCGAAGGCACCAAGTGCAACGGCTTCACCGAGTGCGCCGGGCTCCTCGAAGACGGCGAGGACATCGACTACGAGGGCTACTCCGGCCCCATCGAGTTCTCCGCTGAAGGCGACGTCTCCGCCGCGACCATCGGCATCTTCCAGTACCAGGCCGACAACACCTTCGTGAACCTCGAATACCGCTTCGGCGACCTCGAAGCATAAGCACCACACCGGAAACGGCGATGCCCCTCGGGACCACAGGACCCGAGGGGCATCGCCTTTATCCGTGTTCTAGCGAGCCTTCCCGAGGGTTCCCAGGTACAGCTCGACCACCTTCGGATCGTCGATGAGGCTCGCACCCGGACCGGTGTAGGCACTGCGGCCCTGGTCCAGGACGTAACCCCGGTCGCAGATCTGGAGGCACCGCCGAGCGTTCTGCTCGACCATCACCACCGTGACACCCGTCTGGTTGATCTGCTTGGTATTGAAGAACACCTCGTCCTGCATCGCCGGGGACAGCCCCGCCGACGGCTCGTCGAGCAGCAGCACCGAAGGCTCCATCATGAGCGCCCGGCCCATCGCCACCATCTGCCGCTCCCCGCCCGAGAGCGAGCCCGCACGCTGCGAGCGCCGCTCCCCGAGGATCGGGAACAGGTCCGTCACGAACCCGAACCGCTCCCTGAACGCCTTGGGCCGCAAGAATACCCCCATCTCGAGGTTCTCCTCCACCGTGAGCGTCGGGAACACGTTGTTCGTCTGCGGCACGAAGCCCACGCCCAGCGGCACCAGCTGGTGCGCCTTCCGGTTCGTGATCTCCTCGCCCCGCAGCGTCACCGTGCCCGAGGTGATGCCCACGAGCCCGAACATGGCCTTCAGCAGCGTCGACTTCCCGGCCCCGTTCGGGCCGATGATGCCGACCAGCTCGCCTTCCTTCGCGTACAGGTCGGTGCCGTTCAGGATCGACACGCCCGGCAGGTACCCGGCCTGGACCTCGTCGACACGCAGCAGCGCGTCCCCCGAGGCCGCCAGGTGCCCCTCGCGCGAGCACACCTCCGTGTCCGACTCCGGCGTGTCCTCAAGCGGCACGCCCGTCGGGCCGATACCGGCCTCAGTCTCGTTGTCGCTCATGTCGTCTCCTAACGCTGGGCCGCGTCGTGGTGGGCGCCCAGGTACGCGTCGATGACCCGCCGGTCCGCCGAGATCTGGTCCGGCGTCCCCTCGGTGATCAACTGCCCGGCCGCCATCACCGCGACCCAGTCCGCGATCTCGTGCACCATGTCCATGTCGTGCTCCACGAACAGGACCGTCATCCCGTCCTCGCGCAGGTCCTTGATGTGCTCCAGCAGCGACTGCTTCAGCGCCGGGTTCACCCCGGCCATCGGCTCGTCGAGCATGACCATCTTCGGATCGAGCATGAGCGCCCGCGCCATCTCCAGGAGCTTGCGCTGGCCGCCCGAGAGCTCCCCGGCGTAGTCGTCGCGCTTGTCGACGAGCTTGAACCGCTCCAGGAGCTCCATAGCCTTCGCCCGGTTCGCGGCCTCCTGCGACTTCCATAGCGGCGGGATCAATCCCGCCCAGAACTTCTCGCCCAGCTGGTCGGCCGCGCCGATGAGCATGTTGTCCATGACCGTCATGCGCGTGAGCGCCTTCGTCAGCTGGAACGTGCGGACCATGCCCGCCCGCGCCACCTGGTACGAGCGCATCCGGTCCGCGCGGCGGCCGTCGAACACCCACTCGCCCTTGCTCGGCCGGTCGAAACCGGTGAGCAGGTTGAAGAACGTGGTCTTGCCCGCGCCGTTCGGCCCGATGAGGGCCGTGATCGTGCCCCGCTGGATCTCCAGGTGCTCCACGTCGACGGCCACGAGGCCGCCGAACGCCCGGCGCACGCCGGTCGCGTTCAGGATCGCGTCCTGCTTCGGCGCACCGGGTTCGGGCGGCACCTCCGCGAGGGACGCGCGCGCGGCCGCGATACCGGCCCTGACGGACTGCTCGGGCTGCTCGCCCTTGTCGTTATCGGACATCGAGCATCAGCTCCCTTCGGTTGCCGAGGATGCCCTGCGGCCGGAAGATCAGCAGCAGGACCATGCCGAGGCCCAGCAGGAAGAACACGAGCGGCCCCACCTGCGTCTGGCTCAGCGCGTCCGGCGAGATCGCGCCCGACGTGATCGCCTGGCTCAGGCCCTGCGCGAGGACGTTGTACAGGAACCAGAACAGCGCCGCCCCGAGCACGGGCCCGAACAGCCGGGCCGCGCCGCCGAGGATCAGGACCACGTAGAAGTAGAACGTGAAGTCCGTCGAGAACGTGTCGGGCTGGACGTTCGCGCGGCTGAACGCGAACACGAACCCCGCCACCGCACCGATGAGACCGCCGATGACCAGCGCCTGCATCTTGTACGAGAACACGTTCTTGCCCAGGCTCCGCACCGCTTCCTCGTCCTCGCGGATGCCCTTCAGCACACGCCCCCAAGGGCTGTGCACGAGCAGGCCGAGGACCACCAGGAACACCGCGATGAGCGCCCAGCCCACCGTCATGACCCACAGGTCGCGGCTGGAGTACTGGAGGTCGAACAGTCCGAAGTCGACGAACAGGCGGCCGCTCTCCATGGAGACGAACCCGAACGACCACGTCGCGTCGGCCGGGTACGGGCTCAACGCGAAGAACGGGTCCGAGAACTCGCGCAGACCGTCCGAGCCGCCCGTCGTGTCCGACCACACCGTGGCCCGGAACAGCCGCCGCACGATCTCGGCCGCGGCGATCGTCACGATCGCCAGATAGTCCGCCCGAAGACGCAGCGTAGGAATACCCATCAAGAGCGCCAAGACAACAGCGGCGCCCAATCCGATCGCGATGCCCCACCAGAACGGCAGGCCGAACGACGCCACCGACAGCGCGAGGCCGTACGCCCCGACCGCCGCGAACGCGGCCTGGCCGAAGTTGAGCAGGCCCGTGTAGCCGAACTGCAGGTTGAGGCCGATGGCGCCGAGCGCGTACACGACCATGGTGGGCCCGATGGCCTGCGTGAGCGCCTGGCTGAAGACGAAGTGCCAATCCATTTCGCTCTCCTAGCCGATTCGCTCGCGGCGGCCCAGGATGCCCTGCGGCCGGGTGAGCATGATGATGATGAGGACGGCCAGCGCGCCGACGTACTTCAGCTCGGGCGCGACCACCAGGGTCGACATCTGCACGAACACGCCGATGAGCATGGCGCCGACGAACGCGCCGAACGCGGTACCGAGCCCGCCGAGAACGACCGCGGCGAACACCAGGAGCAGCAGGTGCTGGCCCATGTCGAACTTGACGCCGTCGCTGATCGACAGGAACACGCCCGACATCGCGGCGAGCGCGCCGCCGATCGTCCACACCAGGCGCACGACCTGGTTCACGTCGATGCCCGTGGAAGAGGCGAGCGACGGGTTGTCGGCGACGGCCCGGGTGGCCTTGCCGAGCCGCGTGTAAACCAACCCGATGCCCACGGCAATACAGACGACCAGCGCGATCGAGCCGGTGATGACCTCCTTGGGGGTGACCACGAGCCACCCGAAGTCCCAGGGCTGCTGGCCCACGTACTCGTTGTAGCGCTGGCGTTCGCCGCCGACGAAGAACAGGATCGCGTTGCGGATGAGCAGGGCCACGCCGATGGAGATGATCATCATCGAGACGAGGCCGGTGCCGCGCCTGCGCAGCCGCGACCACAGGCCCCAGTCCTGGAACCAGCCGAAGGCGGCGCCGAGGATGACGGCGGCGATGGCCGCGATCCATACGGGCAGGCCGAAGGTGATGTTGAACAGGAGGGCCATGACCCCGCCGAAGGTGACGAGGTCGCCGTGGGCGAAGTTGGTGAGTCCGGTCGTGCCGAACACCATGGAGAGGCCGACGGCCGCGAGGGCGATCATGAGTCCGAAGTGGAGACCTGAAACAAGGAGGCTGACCGCGCGGGTCGCGCCGCCCTCGTCCTCGATCTCGCCGAGGTTCTCGCCGTTCTCCGCTGTATCGGCGCCGGTGCTCGACTCGCCTTCTCCGGGCGCTTCACTGGCGTCGCCGCCGGAGGACGGCTCGTCCCCGCCGGGGTCGCCGCCGACGACCTGCACGTCGAGCGGGAACAGGACGGTCCGGTCGGAGTTGATGTCGACTTCCAGCGACGGTTTGCCGTTGCGCACGACCAGCCCGTCGGGGAGCGTGGACTCGTCGAGGGTGACGACGTAGGCCCCGCCGGTCTCGAGCGGGACGGCCCAGGTGCCGTCCTCGGCGCTCTGGACCGTGGCGACCTCGGTCCCGGCCGCATCGGTCACGGTGATCGAGACCCCGGCGACCGGTTCGTCCTGCTGGTTCTCCAGCGTGCCGTGGACGCCGAAGGCGTCCTGGGCGGTGGCGCTGCTGTTCACCCCCAACCCCAGCAACAGGCCGGCGAACGCAGCCGACAGCAACAACACTGCACGTCTCAAAGGGCCCCCTCGGGAGGTTTGGGCTTCGGAACCCGCGCGTCGTGGATTGTTCGAGAAACACGAAACGACAGGAGTGAGTCGGATCTTATGGAGACCTGCACAACAACCGCATCGGTCGTTATCGAACCGTTGCAATTGTGGCCCAGATGTTACCGGCGGGCAGCTTCGCTCCCCCCGGTTGTTCCCTACGCCCGTTGCGGCCGCATTCGCGGCCGATGACGTTCCTGCGAAGATCCCCGGCCCCGCCGCCATCCCCTCCGGACACCATGCGGCCACGCGGTGTGAGAGGATATTGCCCGCTCGGGGCAGTAGCTCAGCTGGTTAGAGCAGGGGACTCATAATCCCTGGGTCGCGGGTTCAAGTCCTGCCTGCCCTACAGGGCCCGAAGGCCCCGCCGCAGGCGGGGCCTTCCTCTTCCTTCTATGTCCGCCAGCCGAACCGCGCTACACGGGCCACAACGAGGCCCCGGACCGCCTCCATCGCGTCCCTCGCCCGCAGGCCCTCAACACGTCGGGGCGGGCTTGTGGAGGTGTACGAGTTCGATGCCGGGCCTGCCCGGGGAGCGGTGGGATTCGGTGTAGCCGAGCCGCCGGTACAGGCGCAGGTTCGGTTCGCTCTTCGCGCCGGTGAAGAGGGCGAAGCGTTCGGTTCCTTCGGCCCCAAGGACTTCGAGGGCCGCGATCAGACCTGACCCGATGCCTCGGCCCTGCTGGTCCGGTGCGACCGCGATTCGTCCGAGATGGAGGGTGCCGTTCTCCTGGCGTGCCCGGCCCGTGCCGACGATGCGGCCGTGCAGGACCGCCTTCAGGAAGTGCACTTCGGCGATCTGGACCCTGATCTCCTCCAGCGTCTCCGTGAGGGGCGGCAGGAACGGGTCGCCGTAGAGCTGGGCCTCGCTTGCGTACGCGCCACGCGAGAGGGTCAGGATCTCTCCCGCATCGGCAGGCTCGGCGGGGGCGATGAAGGGTTCGTCCATGGCGGGAGCCTAGATGCGGCCCGGCCCGGGGGACAAGCGGAATCCCACCGGGCCGGGCCGAAGTTCCTACCAGGGGACCGTGGCGTCTGCGTGGTAGTCGAGGCCTTCTTGGAAGAAGCCTCCGTTGGGGCCGTCTTCGGGGAGGATCGCGAGGTCTACGGCGACCTTCGCGGAGAGTTCGGGGGCTCGCCAGCCTCGGTTCTCGTTCAGGTCGGTCTTGGTGAAGCCCGGGGTCATCGCGTTGATCTTGATCGGGGTCTCCTTCAGCTCGATCGCGTAGGAGATGGTGAGCATGTTCAGGGCCGACTTCGAGGCGCCGTACGCGCCCACCTGCATGCCCGCGAAGGGCTGGCTCGGGTCGGTCATGAAGGCGAAGGAACCGACCTCGCTGGAGACGTTCACGATCCGGCCCGCTTCCGACATGCGGATCAGGGGGAGGAACGCGTTCGTCACCGAGACGACGCCGATCACGTTCGTCTCGAACACCTTGCGGGTCGTCTCCGTGGTGAGCTCGCTGGTGTTCCAGTCGCCGTCGGCGAGGGCGACCCCCGCGTTGTTCACGAGGGCGTCGAGGCGGCCGAACTCGCTCTCGACCCGCTTCGCGGCGGCGGTGACCAGGGCCGCGTCGGTGACGTCGAGGTGGAGGAAGCGGGCATCCAGGCCTTCCTCACGGAGCTGGGCCGCGGCCTGCTCGCCGCGTTCCTCCGAGCGGGCGCCGACGAACACGGTGTAGCCGTGCTTGCCAAGGGCGCGGGCGATGTGGAAGCCGATGCCCTTGTTGGCGCCGGTGACGATTGCGGTCTTGGTGGTGTTGTTCTCGGTCATGCCTAGAAGCCTGCGCTCGATTGCGGGCCTTGCAAAGAGGACCGTTTATGGTGGTACCGGCTGTACCTGGTTGCGGGCGGCGATCCGGTGCAGGATTGACGGCATGGACCGCCAGCAGCTCGCCGACTTCCTCAAGACCCGCCGCGCCGCGCTCAAGCCGCGCGATGTCGGCCTGCCCGAAGGGGCCCGGCGCCGTACGCCGGGACTTCGCCGTCAGGAAGTCGCGCAGCTCGCCGGGATCTCCGTGGAGTACTACATCCGGCTGGAGCAGGCACGCGGGCCGAAGCCGTCGCGGCAGGTACTCGGGGCGCTGGCGCGGGCGCTGATGCTCGTCCACGACGAGCGCGCGCACCTGTACCACCTCGCCGACGAGCGGCCCGACACGAGCGCCGCCGTCCGCGAGGTGCCGCCGACCGTCCGGAACCTCCTGGCCGGGCTCGACGACTTCCCGGCCTATGCTGTCAACGCCGCGTACGACATGGTCGCGTGGAACGCGGTGGCCGACCGGCTCATGGGCTGGCTCTCGCAGTTGGCCCCCGATCAGCGGAACATGCTGCGCACCACCTTCACCGGTCCGCACGTAGCCGAGTCGATGGCCGACCCGTACTCGGCCGCGTTCCTGCGGGAGTGCGTGGCGGACCTGCGCGCGTCGCTCGCCCGCGATCCCGGGGATGCGGTGCTGCGGGCGCTCGTGGAGGAGCTGCTGCGGGCGAGTCCGGAGTTCGGCGAGGTGTGGTCCAACCACGAGGTCGGGGTGCGGACGGTCCAGACCAAGCGGGTCGTGCACGAGGAGTACGGGCCGCTCGAGTTCGACTGCCAGGTGATGATGGTGCCCGGTAGCTGCTACCGGGTGATCTTCTATGTGCCGCAGCCGGGTTCGCGGACCGCTGCGGTGTTCGCGGAGATGGCAGCATTGACGCCGGTCACTGCGGCAATCCCCGGTTCACCGATGTAACCCGGCGGCGACGGACATCACGCGTAGATTTCACCTCCAGGTCTTTTACTCCGCAGGCGAGTGTATTTATGATTAGTGCAGAGGCGCGAGCCTCTCGATCTTGAACAGCGACCGGTTCGGCAAGGAAGCACCCGGTGACAGCCTCAGCGTCATCACCCGCCCCACTTCCTTCCCGGAGCTGCTCTCATGCGCATGCCCCTGTTCGCCATGTCAATCGGTGCGTTCGGCATCGGCACCGCCGAGTTCGTCATCATGGGCATCCTGCCCCAGGTCGCCGCCTCCTCGGGCGTCTCGCTCGCCGAGGCCGGCCTCGCCGTTTCCGCCTACGCCATCGGCGTGGTCCTCGGCGCCCCACTGCTCACGGTCGCCACCACCCGCGTCCCCCGCAAGCCGCTGCTCATCGCCCTGATGGCGTGGTTCGCGGTCGCCAACCTCGTCACCGCCCTGGCCCCCGACTTCGGGACCCTGCTCGCCTCCCGGTTCTTCGCCGGGCTCCCGCACGGCGCCTTCTTCGGCGCGGCCGCGGTGGTCGGCGCGAGCCTGGTCTCCTACGAGCGGCGCGCCCGCGCGATCTCGGGGATCATGTCCGGCCTCACGGTCGCCACGATCATCGGCGTTCCCGTGAGCGCCTTGCTCATCGGCCAGTTCTCCTGGCGCTGGATCTTCGCCGCCGTCGCCGCGCTCGGCCTGGTGGCCGCCGCCGCGATCTGGGCCACGGTGCCTGACACCCGCGGGGTCATCGTGCCCACCAAGGCCTCCGACGAGATCCGGGCGATCCGCTCCAAGCGCGTCCTGCTCCCGCTCATCACCGGCGCGATCGGCTTCGGCGGCATGTTCGCGGCCTACACCTACCTGACGCCGATCCTCGAAGACGTCACCGGCCTCGGCACGGTCGCGGTCGCGATCACCCTCGCGGTGTTCGGCATCGGCCTGACCGCCGGGAACGTCGTCGGCGGCCACGTCGCCGACCGCGCCCCGATCCAGGGCCTGTTCGCCTCGTTCACCACCATCGCCGCCGTGCTGCTGATGATGTACTTCACGATGTCGAACCCGGTCCTGGCGATCGCGGGCGTGTTCCTGATGGCGCTCTCGTCCTCGCTGGTCGGCCCGATCATGCAGCGCCTGCTGCTGGACGGCGCCCACGCCGCCCCGTCGCTCGCCTCCTCCCTGCACCACGCGGCCTTCAACCTCGCCAACGCGAACGGCGCCTGGCTCGGCGGCCTGGCCCTCTCGGCCGGGCTGAGCCTGACCGCGCCGATCCTCGTTGGCGTGGTGCTGGCGCTGGCCGGTCTCGCCCTCTCGGTACCGCTCGCCCGGGCCCACGCCGAGGCCGAGCCGGTGGCCGTGGTCCCGAGCCACATGACCACCGCCGAACTCGCCCGGGCCTCCTAGGCCCGATCGAACGCGCCCGGCCCCGAGCCGGTCGCCCCGACCACCGACCGCCGCCCCGGCCACCGCCGGGGCGGCGTTTTCGTGCCCGGATTAACAAGAGCCGTAACGGAAGTCGCAACGGATTCGTTCGCGAGCCGTGGTGACGGTAGGCATCGTCGTT